>DAISKN010000379.1:0-6870 GCA_036820975.1 Acidobacteriota bacterium
CGCCCTCGCAAGCTCTCAATATCGGCTCCAGAACTCCGGGCGGGCCCTCGAGCTCTTCGAGCAGTCCCTCGCCCTCGACCCCGCTCAACCCCAAGTGCGCGAGCTGGTCGAGAAGCTGAAGGCCGAGAGCCCCGCGAGGTAGGGCAGAGTCTTTTCCGGGCCAAAAAAAGGGCGGAGCCCCCTCAAGGAAGCTCCGCCCTTGTCGGTCTACCGGGATACTCTCAGAACTGGTAGCGGATCCCGATCTTGAGCGCACGCGGGTCGAGAGCTGCGATGATATTCTGGAACCTCGTGCCCGTTCGAAGGTTGAAGTTCACCTCCGAGTTGCTGTTGAACAGATTGTAGATGTCGAGCATGCCGGTCAGCCGGCCGGGGCCGAGGGTGAAGCCCTTCTCCACCCGTACGTCGACGATGGTCACGCTCTCGGAGCGGTTCTCATCCACGTTCTCGAGAAAGATGGGAAGAGTTCCGGACCCGGGGATCTGGACCCGGTGGATCGGTGCCCAGGGCCAGCCGCTCTGATAGCGGACGTTGCCCGAAAGGCCGATCTCCTGCGGGAAGACGTAGCGCGCGAGGACCCGGGCGCCCCAGTTGGTGTTCTCCTGGCGGAAGGGCACGTCGAGGCTGTGGTTCTGCCAGCAGGTGGTGGCTCCGCCGACGTCGCAGCCGGTGTCGAGGGGGTCCGACGTGAGCGGATCCTGGGCCTCGGCATCCGCGCGCCGGAGCTCGTCCCGCCACTGATAGTCGCCGCTTCCCTGAATGAAGAAGCTCTCCCCGAAGCGCCGGGTGTAAGCGAGCTGAACGGTGTCGTAGTTGCCGTCGCTGTCGGGGAAGGTGTCGATGACCTGGTCCTGGACGTTGGCGGCGGAAGCGGGCACCCGCTGGAGACGAAGCGGCTGGCCGGTGAAGGGATCGAGAGGACAGGGGAACACCGAATCCCCGCAGGGAATGCCCTGCCCGTCGAACAGCGGATTCTGCTGCGCCCGGTTCCACCGGCCGTAGTCGTTGCGCTGCTGCTTGCGGACGTAGGAGAAACGGAGGGAGGCGTCGGTCGAGATCTCGTGCTCCACCGAGCCGCTGAACTCGTCCGCGAAAGAGGGCTTCAGGTCGGGGTTGACCGCGGTCCCCCTCGCCCCCGCCAGACTCGAGCCCACGGTTCCCGCTTGCGTAACGACGTTTCCCAGCTCCGCCGCGCCATCGTAGAGCCCGTTCTGGTTCTGGTCCAGGAACTCGTACTGGATCCAGGCCACGCTCGAGGGATTCCCGGTGGAGAGCGTGTCGGCGATGTTGTTGTAGTAGCGGCCGTAGTGGCCCTTGATGACCGTTTTGCCGGTTCCCGTGAGATCGTAGGTGACGCCCAGCCTCGGCGCGAAGTTGTTCCAGGTCACGAGCGTCTGCCCCTCGATCGTGCCCGTGGGGAAGAACTCGGAGAAGAAGGGGTTGAGCTCGGAGTCGAGATAGTAGGCCTGCTGACGCCCGAAACGGAAGCCGAGGTTCATGGTGAGCCGGTCGCTCATCGTCCAGGTGTCCTGCACGAAGAACGCCGTGGTCTTGTCCCTGTTGTCGGCCCCGACGCGGCCTTCCGCCGGCACGCTGAAGAGCGCGATCTCGTCGACATCGTGCGGGCGGCCTTGAAGGCTGTTGTCGAAGTAGCGGATGGGACCCGAGTTCGAGTTCGAGCCGTACTGCGAGCTGTCGATCTGCCAGTCGAATCCGAACTTCCAGTCGTGGCTTCCGCCCATGTTGGGCATGTAGTAGTTCGCCGTCGCCGTGACCTGCGGCTTCCAGCGGTCGAGGGTGAAGGGCGGGTTGGTGGTGTTCCATCCCGCGCCGCTGCGAAGCGACGTCGCCTGGTCGATTCGGGGCGGGTTGGTGGCGGGGTCGACCGCGGGCACCATGGGCCAGCCGAAGCCGAAGTACTTGACTTGAAGGTTGCTGAAAGTCCTGTCGTTCCAGACCCGCTGCCACTCCGCCTTGTGAGCCCACGACCAGCTCGCCTGGGCGAGGATCGACTCCGGCGGAATCAGGGTGGAGAGGCCGCGCGTCGGTTTCTCCTTCAGGCCCCACTGGCTGTAGCCGACGAACTGATCCTTCTGGGTGAGCTGCCAGGTGAGCTTCCCCCCGAAGCTGTCGAAGTCGCCGAGATCGGTGGAGATATCGGGATCGACGCCCGAGATCTGCTTGTCGATCCGGAAATGGTTGTAGAACCCGTAGAACCACGCCTTGTCGGTGACGATGGGTCCGCCGAGGTCGAAGTGGGTCTCCCAGAAGAGAAGGTTCGGGTTTCCCGTGTATCCCCGGGCCGTCAGCTCGTCATCGAGATTGTCGGCGACGAAGCTCTCGCCCTCGTAGTCCACGTGATAGAGGCCGGAGAACTCGTTGCCCCCGCTCTTCAGCGTCATGATCACCTGCGAGCCGGGAGCGTTCATCTCCACGTCGGCGCCCGCCGCCGAAGTCGTGAACTCGTCGATGGAGTAGTAGTCGTAATAGAACCCGGTGCCGCCCGTGCCCTCGGTGGAATCGACGCCGTCCGAGATCACCCGGTTCTGCCGGCGGACGCCGAAGCTCTCGTAGCCGATCTGCTGGCTCTTGTGGCTTCCGCCGACGTCGTAGCCGCGCATGCGGACTCCGGGCGTCTGACTGAGAACCGCCCAGACGTCGGTCGCGCTCGGAACGTCCGAGAGCTCCGCGGCGCCGAACTCGTTGCTGAGGGAGGTGTTCTTGACGTCCACCACCGGAGATTCTCCGGTGACGGTCACCGTCTCCGAAAGCGTGGCCAGCTGAAGGCTCACGTCCAGAGTGACGGTGCGGTTGCCCTCGACGATGACGCCTTCGCGGTTCAGCGTCTGGAACCCCTGGAGCTCGAAGCGAAGGCTGTACGAGCCCCGCCGGAGCCCACGGAAGCGAAACGACCCGTCCTCGAGCGACACCGCGACCTGCTCTCCGATCACGGCCGCTCCACCGAGCGTCACCGTGACGCCGGGCATGGCGAGGCCTTGCGCGTCGGTGACCACGCCCTGGATCTCTCCCGCGGTCTGCGCGGAAGCGAGAGAGCCGAAGGCGAGGAGCACCGCCGGAAGCAGCGCGTAGAGTTTCTTGAACTTCATGAGAGATGCATCTCCTTTCACGGATACGCGGGAGCACCCGAGGCTTTCGATTTGGAATCTTGAATCTCCTCCTCGAAACCGAACCGGGCGCTCCTCCGTTCCGGCGCTCGAAACTGCAACCGACGTGCCACGATTCGAGGCTCTCTCGCGCTCGAGCAAGTCGATGTTTTCGGCGTACTTCGCTCACGGGCAGCGATCGATTCGCGCGACGGGCCGATCCGGGGAGATGGATGGATCTCCGCGTTCTTGGAACGCCGCTCGCGGCGATTCCGATTTCTGGACCGCATTTCAAAGCGTTGAATCCTTACTTCGCCGAAAGAAGCCGCGCGGGTTCCGTGCTAACGTGCGGCCCATGAGCCGCGTCGAGCGCGCCCTCCTGCTTCTTCCGACCTCCACCTATCGAACGCGGGATTTTCTGGACGCGGCCGGGAGCCTCGGCATCGAGGTGGTCGTGGGCTCGGAGGAGCCGAGCACGCTCGAGAGCTTTCAGCCCGATCGACTGCTCACTCTCGACTTTCTCGACCCCGAGGGCGCCGCCGCCACCGCCCGGGAGCTCCACGCCCGGAATCCTCTCGACGCGGTCATCGCGGTGGACGAAGAGACCGCGGTCGTGGCCGCGTCGATCGCGGCCGCTCTCGGTCTTCCGCACAACCCCCCCGAAGCGGCGGTGAGGGCGCGGCTCAAGCACCGGATGCGGGAGGCCCTCGCCGCGGGTGGCGTTCCCCAACCGTCGTTCACCGTCGCCCGCACCGGCGACGACCCGCGGCTGCTCGCGCGCGGTCTCACCTATCCGCTGGTGGTGAAGCCGGTTTTTCTTTCGGGCAGCCGCGGAGTGGTTCGGGTGGACGATCGCGAGAGCTTCGTTCGATGGTTCGTGTGGCTCGCGGAGCTTCTCGCGCCTCCGGAGGTCCGGGAGCATGGGGGCGACGAAGGTGACGTGGTGCTCATCGAAGAGTACGTGGACGGGCGCGAAGTCGCGCTCGAGGGGCTTCTCACGGACGGACGGCTCCGCACGCTCGCGCTCTTCGACAAGCCGGACCCCCTGGTGGGGCCGTTCTTCGAGGAGACGATCTACGTCACGCCGTCACGGCTTCCGGAATCGGCGCAGAGGGAGATTGCCCGGGTAAGCTCCGAGGCCGCGCGGGCGATAGGACTTCGCCACGGGCCGGTGCATGCCGAGCTTCGACTGCGGTCGCTCGGGCACGGGGAGACCGCGGTGGTCGTCGAGGTCGCCGGGCGCTCGATCGGAGGGCTGTGCTCGCGGACTCTGCGGTTCGGTCTCGGGGTCTCGCTCGAGGAGCTCATCCTTCGTCACGCCCTCGGACGCGATGTCGAGGAGCTCGGGCGGGAGGCAGCCGCGTCGGGGGTGATGATGATTCCCATCCCGAAACGGGGAATACTCGAAGGGACTCGCGGTCTCGAGGAGGCCCGGGCGGTCCCCGGGATCGTGGAGATCACCATCACCGCGCATCCGGGGAAGACTCTCGTCCCGCTCCCCGAGGGCTCGAGCTACCTCGGCTTCATCTTTGCGCGCGCAGAAGACCCCGGAAGCGTCGAGAACGCGCTACGCCAAGCTCACGCTCGCCTGTCGTTCGACGTCGTGTAAAGCGCTCGACCCGGGCAACACGGTCCTTGTCCGGCGCGCCGGTCCCGCCGAAGCGCTTCGCGCGAAGGCGGAAGCTACTTGGCGGGAGAGTAATAGGGATTGCGGCCCGACCCATGGTCGGTCGTGTCCATGATGGCACCGACCTCGGGGATCGCCTGACGAATGGACTTTTCCACCCCTTGCTTCAGGGTCACGTCCGCCATTCCGCAGCCCTGGCAACCCCCGCCCATGCGGATGAAGACCTCGTTCTTCTTCACGTCGATAAGCTCCACCCAGCCCCCATGGGCAGCGACCGCGGGGTTGATCTCCTGATCGAGGACGCTCTGAACCCGCTTCCTGATCGTGTCCGGATCCGGAATCGAAGAGAGAACCGAATCCGAGACCGCCTTCTCGCCGTTCCCGAGGACGGCGCGAATCGTGCTCCCCACCTGCTTCGCGATCGGCATCCAGTTCCCGCCGGTCGCGGCGTTCACGGTTACGATGTTGTCCTGGATCAGGACGGATGAGACTCCGTCGATGGCGAACAGCTTCTCCGCGAGGCCGGAGCCCGAGGCGCGCTCTTTGTCGCCGAAGAACGCGGAACCGTCGGGGTAGAGGGGACGGTCGACGACGAATCGACAGGTGGAATTGTCCTTGGGCTCGGCAGTAATGCGAATCTCTTCCATGGTCAAAGTATACCTCGTGTCATCCCCCGGGACCGGACCGGTCCCGCCTCGGCTCCGCTCAACAGAACCAGGCTTCTGTCAGCCGGGGAGGGCTGACGCCGGTGGCCACGACTTCCTCGATTGCGCCGGGCCGTTTCCGTGCGAGCCCGGCGAGGTCGTGGAAGATCGCGTGGTTCGAACGGCCGCCCGCGAGCCCCTCCTCGACCACCCCGGCGGCGGCCCGCTGGAGCCGGTCCATCTCCGGATCCGGGTGCGTCCATCGATACGTCAAAGCGTGGGGGTCTAGCTCTCCGAGAACGGGCTTCAGGCTTTCGTTTCCGAGGAGAAGCGAGCCCGGAGGGATGAGAAGCCGAAGGGTGAGCTGGACCGCATCGACGTGCCCCACCAGGCCTTCCGTCGCGATCCAATGGAACAGGTCCTCGTAGTCTTCGCGGGTAGTCCAGGGGGTGAACGGGACGAAGGTGGGCCTGAGGCTGATTCCGGCCTCGCGAAGCGCCCGGTGGGCCTCGAGAACGGCGTCGCGATCGTGTCCCTTGTCGAGCTCGCGCAGGACCCGGTCGCTCAAGGACTCTACGGCCGAGACCACGAAGAGACAGCCGAGATCCGCGAGCTCGCCGAGTATCCGGCGGTGCTTCACGAGATGCTCGATCTTCGCCGTGAAGTTGAAGGTCAGCGGTGGAAACTCGGAGTGAATGGCGCGCGCCAGCGCAAGCCCGTGGCCGGGGCCGTTCAAGAAGTCCGGGTCGGCGAAATCGATGTGGCCGGCGCCGGCGTCGACCAGCTGCCGAACGTCGTTCAAGACCGTCTCCCGCGGGATGACGAAGAACCTTCCCTGGTACACGGGAGGGATGGGACAGTGCCGGCACAGGTGGAGGCAGCCCCTCGTCGTCTCGACAGCCCCCACTTTTCGGGACGTCCCGTCTCCGAGCTCGAGGCGGGCATAGCGATCGAGGGAAGGAAGGTCCTTGCGGGCCGGTTGCGGGAATCGGAGGCGCCTCAGGATGGGCGATGTCGAGCCCGGAGCCGCCCCCCGGGCGAGCGAGACGAGCTCCTCCTCGAGCTCGCCGCTCAGGACCGAGCTCGCCCCCGAGGAAAGCAGGAACTCGGCGTTGAGGGTGGCATAGAGGCCGTAGAACGACAGGTGGGCTCGAGGGTTCAAGGCACGGAGACGGGGGAGGAGCTCGAGCGCCGTGCGAAGGGCGGTGTGCATCGGAACCGAGATTCCGACGAAGTCCGCGCCCCGGACCGCGTCCTCGTCGAGGGGGTCCAAGGCGAGGTCGATGCCCCGCGCTTCGATCCCGGCGTTCGCGAGAAACGCCAGAGGCAGAGCGAGCCCCAGAGGCTGGTGCCCGAGCTCGTAACAGGACAGGAGGAGCACGGACCGGCGCTTCACGATGCGTTTAGTATAATTCGCCGACGATGCCCATCGCCCCCAATGCCGGAAGGGTATTTCTCCCGGTCCTTCTCGTCCTGGCTGCGAGAACATCTTTCG
>DAISKN010000380.1:0-6836 GCA_036820975.1 Acidobacteriota bacterium
GACGGGAAGCGGAGCGACCTCGGAAGCGACGCGAGGCACGAGGACCATGGTGGTCACGTCACCGCGGACGTGCCCGCCGGCCTCCCAGCCCTGAGCGACCAGGGCATCGACCCTCGCGTCCCTGGCCGCCCGGGCCTCGGTCACGCTTCCCACGGAGTGGAGGACGAGAGCGCCCGCCGCGTGCACGCGCCTCACGTACGGCGCCGGGTCGCCCCAGAAGAAGGACACCACGGGCACCCCCTCCTCGAGCGCGACCTCGAGCCTCTCCTCGGGGCTCCACTCGAGGACCAGATTGATACCGAAGGGACGCGAGGTGAGCTCGCGGGTGCGGCGGATGGCTTCGCGAGCCGCAAGCGGGCTCATCCAGGTGATCGAGAGCATTCCGAGCCCGCCGGCGTTCGAGACCGCGGCCGCGAGCTCCGGCGTCGCCGCGCTTCCGATCGGCGCCTGGATCACGGGAGCGTCGATGGAAAGAAGCCGGGTCAGCGCCGTCTCGAGTCGTTCCATGGCAGCGGGAGCCCGGCATCGTTCCACAGCTCGAAGAACTTCTCCAGCGGAAACCCGACCACGTTCGAGAACGAGCCCTCGATGCGGGAGACCAGGAACGCTCCCACTCCCTGGATCCCGTACGCCCCCGCCTTGTCCATCGGCTCTCCGGTCTCGACGTAGCCCCGAATCTCGTCGGGCGCGAGCTTCCGGACGAAGACCCGCGTCGTCGAGATCCGGGAGCGCAGGACGTGGTCCTGGAAGCGCGCGAGGGCGATGGCGCTCACGACCTGATGGCTTCGCCCCGAGAGAAGCTTGAGCATTCGCCGCGCGTCGCTCTCGTCGGCCGGCTTTCCCAGAATCCTGCCGGCGACGACGACGGTCGTGTCCGCGCCAATGACCCAGTGCCGGGGGTGTCGCTCCGATACCGCGGCGGCTTTCGCTTCCGCGAGACGTCGCACGTAGCGCCGCGGAGACTCCCCGCGTCGGACCTTCTCGTCGACGTCGGGCACGACTCGGCGAAAAGAGAAACCCAGTTCCCGGAGGTAGGCGGCGCGGCGGGGGGAGGAGGAGGCGAGAATCAGGGGGGCAGAGCTCACGAGCCCGGGATTCTAACTCCTGCCACCCCGGCGGGCACGGGTGAATTTCTGGAAGAGCGCCTCTTTCGCCCGCTCGTTGGACTCGCGGATCTCCGCGATCCTCCGGTCGTGCGCTTCCTGCGCCTTCCCGGCTTCGGGAAAGCTCGCGAGCTCGCTCCGCATCTTCGCCTCCTCGAGCGCGAGCGCCCGCTCGTAGTCGACGGCCGCCGCGGCGATGAGCCGCTCGGCCTTCCGGTTGGCGGCGTCGACGGCGAGCCGCTCTTCGACCAGGTGGTCCTGCACCGCGCCCTGGTGCGCGAGCCGTGACTCCTCGATCGCGCGGTTGTAGGCGTCGCGGATTTCCTCGAGCGCGCGCTCGAGCGCCTCGTCGGCGGCGAGGCGGAGCCGTCGCTGCTCGGACAAAGGCTCCGCCCGGGACTTGTCGACCGCATGCTTCCGCTTCAGGCTCGCCTTGTCAGCGGCTTCGTTCTTCTTCGCGAGGGCGACCCGGCGCAGCTCTCGAACGGACTGTTCCTCGCGGGCGAGCTTCATCCGCCTCTTCTCCTCGGCGTCGTCGACCTCGCGGTTGCGTCGGTCGTCGGCGTCCTGAACCGCCGCGATCTGATCCTCTTTCGCGGTCTCGAGCGCCTTTTCGAACCGTGCCAGAATCGCCTGGGCCGGCGGTATCCGGGAAAGTGCTTCGTCCCTCTCGATTCCGGCTTCGGCGAGCTCGCGGGCCGCGAGGGCTTCGAGGCTCGAGATCTCCTGAGACAGTCTCAGCGTCAGATCGGCCAGCGTTTCGGGCATGGGGAACCCTCCGTCAGCTGGATCTCCCGCGAAACGAACGGTAGTCTCCGGGCGTATCGACATCGCGGCCGATGCCGGGGTCCGGCACTTCGACTTCCAGGAGATCCTCTTGATGATCCCATACGACCTGGCGCGCGCCAACCGACTCGGGCGCCCGGCGGATCTCGTCGAAGACCGCCCGGGAGAAGAGGACCGGATGCCCCCGGCGCCCGCGATGGACCGGGAGGATGACCGGGCGGTGGGTCTCCTCGAACCGGCCGATCAAGAGATCGACGATCGCCGGGCCGACGTCGGGATGGTCCACGGGAAGCACCAGAGTGCCTTCGGCGGAGCTCTTCTCGACGGCGTCGAGTCCGGCGACGAAGGACGTGAGCATGCCTTCCCGATAGCGCTCGTTCACGACCGGCCGGGCCCTTCCCCAGGAGGCCGGAGCGATAGCGTTCCGAATCCGCTCCGATTCGTGCCCCAGGACGACGACGATGGGTTCGGCCCGGGAGCGGTTCATGACGTCGAGGAGGTGCCCGAGGAAGGTCGGTTCCGGGCCGTCGGAACCCTCGGGGGGCCCGTAGGGGAGGAGGGCCTTGGGGAACCCCATGCGCCGCGACTCTCCCGCGGCGAGGATGATGGCGGCGATCATGCTCGTGACATAATAACGACGTGCGCCCCGACCGTGCCGTTCTCGCCGAGCTCCTGGAGCGCGCCCTGCCGCCCGCGGCGCGAAAGCGCGTCTATTCGCTGGCGCTCGTCGAGAAGCGGTGGGAGAGCGTCGTGGGCCCGGAGATCGCGCGCCGTTCGGAGCCTGAGGCACTGGAGAACGGGGTGCTCACCGTGCGGGTGACGGACCCGGCCTGGGGCAAGATGATCCTGAAGCTCCAGGGCCAGATCATTCCCGCGCTCAACCGGGCGGTGGGGAAAGGGCTGGTCAGGCGCGTCAACTTCACGAAGAGGGACATGCTTCAACAAACGGAAGCGAGCGCTGCCGCGCCGCAGGTAGAAGTCGCTCTCGGGCCCCCTCCCGAGAGCGTGATGCGGGCGTCGGAGGGGATCTCCGACGAGGATCTGCGCGCGGCGGTGAGGAAGAGCGCTTCGCTCTATCTGCGGGCGCGAGAGGACCGGAGAAGGAAGTGATTCGATGACGGACGTTTTCATCGTGAGCGCGGTTCGGACTCCCACGGGGAAGTTCCTGGGAGCGCTGAAAGGTTTCAAGGCGACGGAGCTCGGAGCTCTGGTGGTGAAGGAAGCGGTGCGGCGCGCCGGCGCTCCGCCCGAGGCGGTCGACGAGGTGATCCTGGGAAACGTCGTCTCCGCGGGTCTCGGGCAGAACCCGGCGCGGCAGGCGGCGCTCGGGGCGGGGCTTCCGGCATCGGTCGGAGCTCTGACCATCAATAAGGTCTGCGGCTCCGGACTCAAAGCGGTGATGCTCGCGCGGCAGGGGATTCTGGCGAAGGACGCGGGCGTCGTGGTCGCGGGCGGCATGGAGTCGATGTCGAACGCTCCTTACCTCATCCCCAGGCTTCGCGAGGGACTCCGGCTCGGAAACGGCGAGCTCATCGACGCCGTCGTCAACGACGGGCTCTGGGACGTCTACAACGACTTCCACATGGGCATCACCGGCGAAAAGGTCGCCGTGAAGTATTCCGTCTCCCGCGGAGAGATGGACGCCTATGCGGCCGAGAGCCACCGGCGCGCGGCGCAGGCGACCGATGCGGGAAAGTTCCGGCGGGAGATTCTTCCCATCGAGATCCCGCAGAAGAAGGGGGCGGCTCTCGTCATCGATCGCGACGAGCCGATCCGGCCCGATACCACCGCGGAAGGGCTCGCGAAGCTGAAGCCGGTCTTCCAGGAGGATGGGACGGTAACCGCGGGGAACGCTCCGGGGATGAACGACGGCGCCGCGGCGCTCCTGGTCGCTTCCGAGGAGGCCGTGGAGAAGCACGGCCTCAAGCCGATGGCGCGTATCGTGGCCCAGGCGGTCTCGGGCCTCGAGCCGGAGTGGGTGATGATGACGCCGGTGCCGGCAGTCGAGAAGCTTCTGGCGAAGACGGGGTAGACCAACGCCGACGTCGATCTCTTCGAAGTCAACGAGGCGTTCTCGGTCCAGGCCTGCGCCGTGAGCCGCGAGCTGAAGCTCGACCTGAAGAAGACCAACGTCCACGGGGGCGCGGTCGCCCTCGGCCATCCCATCGGCGCGAGCGGCGCGCGGATCCTGACGACGCTTCTGCACGCGCTCCAGGATCGCGGCGGCCGGCGGGGAATCGCGACTCTCTGCCTCGGCGGCGGAAACGGAGTCGCTCTCGCGGTGGAGCTCGTGGGATGAACATCGCCAGAGTCGCCGTCATCGGCGCCGGCACGATGGGAAACGGCATCGCCCAGGTATTCGCCCAGTCGGGATTCGACGTCTATCTGCGCGACGTGAAGGCGGAATTCGTGGACCGGGGACTAAAGGCGATCGACGCGAGCCTCGCCCGGCTGGTCAAGAAGGAGAAGCTTCGGGAGTCCGAAGCCCGAGAGGCGCGGGGGCGCATTTCCTCGGGGACCGGGCTCGAGGGCGCCGCGGACGCGGACATCGTGGTCGAGGCGATCCTGGAGGACCTCGACCTCAAGCGGTCCCTGTTTCGAGAGCTCGACTCCCTCCTGCGGCCCGAGGCGATCTTCGCGAGCAACACGTCCTCGATCTCGATTACCAAGCTCGCCGCGGCGACGAAGCGCGCGGATCGTTTCATCGGTATGCACTTCATGAACCCCGTGCCGGTGATGGAGCTGGTCGAGATCATCCGGGGGCTCCAGACCTCGGACGAGACGTTTCGCGCGACCGAGGAGCTTTCGAAGAAGCTGGGAAAGACGCCGGTCGAGGTGAACGACTCGCCGGGCTTCGTCTCGAACCGCGTGCTCATGCCGCTCATCAATGAAGCGATCTTCGCCGTCATGGAAGGCGTCGCGACGCCTTCCGCCATCGACCAGGTGATGAAGCTCGGGATGAACCACCCCATGGGGCCTCTCACCCTGGCGGATTTCGTCGGCCTCGACGTCTGCCTGAGCGTCCTCGAGGTCCTCCACCGAGGGTTCGGCGACCCGAAGTACCGGCCTTGCCCGCTCCTGGTGAAGATGGTGGACGCGGGCTACCTGGGCCGAAAGAGCGGCAAGGGCTTCTACGAGTACTCCTGACGGCGTTTCCATAACCAGAGCGCTACGGCGCTCGTTGGACCGACGATGAGGATCTCGCGGGCGACCGCGAGCCAGTTGTGGAGCCCGAGGAGCTTCGCGAGCGTGCCTCGCCAGACGTCGTCGAACACCAGAACCGGGGAGATGTAGAACTCTCCGGAGAGGGGCCAGAGAAGCTGCAGCCCATAGGGTGCCGCGGTGTCCTTCGAAAGCATGTCGAGTAGGACGTGCGAGAGGTAGGACGCTCCGAGGACCAGAGTGTCGAAGAGCGGCCGCTCCCGCGCGAATGCGCGCGAGAAGAGGTACGCCGTCCCCGCGAAGAGAAGCGTGAATCCGAGGCTATGGGTGAAGTAGTGGTGAACATTGCGGCCGATGAGAAAGCTGATTCCGAAATCGATGTCGGCGAACGTGGCCGCAACGAGCGAGGCCGCGAAGAGCTTTCCGTCGAGAGGTCGTCGTCCCGACGATAGAAGCGCTATCGTGGAACCGGCTAGAGAATGGGCGACCGGGGTCGGCATCAGGCCTCCGACGACACTACCATATGTTGGCGGGTTTCTGGCGAGCGCGCCCGATATGTGGTAGTCTCCCGTCACCGGGAGGAATGGGGTCCCGCATTTCGTCTTAGAAGACCGAGAAGGCGAAGTCACGCCTCCTGAAAGGAGAACCATGGCGGAAGACAAGGAAGGTCGGGCGAAAGCGATCGACATCGCTCTGAGCCAGATTGAAAAGCAGTTCGGCAAGGGCTCGATCATGAAGCTCGGCTCACGCGAGGCCCTGGACGTACCCACGATCCCGACGGGATCCATCTCCATCGATGCCGCGCTCGGCGTGGGAGGGCTCCCCCGGGGGCGGGTCATCGAGATCTTCGGGCCGGAGTCGTCGGGGAAGACGACTCTCGCGCTCCACGTGATCGCGGAAGCCCAGAAGCGGGGCGGGATGGCAGCGTTCGTCGACGCCGAGCACGCGCTCGACGCCGTGTACTCGAAAGCGCTCGGCGTGAACACCGACGAGCTCCTCGTCTCGCAGCCGGACTCGGGAGAGCAGGCGCTCGAGATCGCCGAGGTCCTCATCCGCAGCGGGGCGGTCGACGTGCTGGTGATCGACTCGGTCGCGGCCCTGGTGCCGAAGGCGGAGCTCGACGGCGAGATGGGCGACGCGCAGATGGGCCTCCAGGCGCGGCTCATGTCGCAGGCGATGCGGAAGCTCACGGCCATCACCTCGAAATCGAAAACCTGCCTCATCTTCATCAATCAGATCCGCGAGAAGATCGGGGTCATGTTCGGAAACCCCGAGACCACGACGGGCGGGCGCGCGCTGAAGTTCTACTCCTCGATCCGCATCGACATCCGCCGCATCGCTTCGATCAAGGAGGGGGAAGAGGTCGTCGGAAACCGCACCCGGGTCAAGGTGGTGAAGAACAAGGTGGCGGCGCCGTTCCGCGAGGCGGAGTTCGACATCCTGTACGGAAAGGGAATCTCGAGGGAAGGCGACCTCCTGGACGTCGCCGTCGAGAAGAACATCATCGAGAAGAGCGGAGCCTGGTACTCCTACAACAACGAGCGCATCGGGCAGGGCCGTGAGAACGCCCGGCGCTTCCTCATCGAGAACACGGAGGTCGCGGCGAAGCTCGAAGAGCGGCTGCGGAAAGAGCTCTCGCTTCTCACTCCGTCCGCGCTGGCGAACGCCGCGGAAGCTCCGACCCCCGACACCGAGGGCGAAGACGGCAACGGCTCGGCGAAGACGAAAAGCGGACCGCGCGAAGTCAAAGTCGCCGGACCCCGCCGCGGGGTGGAAGCGAGGAGC
>DAISKN010000381.1:0-6827 GCA_036820975.1 Acidobacteriota bacterium
AGTGCGATCGCCGCCGGAAGGGCGTTTGCCGGATCGAATCCCGTCGCGCTCACGCTTGCCGCGCAGGCTTTTCCCGACGAAGCTCGCGGAGCATGGCCCGCGTGTCCACCAAGTGATTGTTGAAGATCCTCCGCGCCTGGTCGAGGAGCTGGCCGACGGCGCGATCGCGCACGGAGTAGCGGACGGTCAGCCCCTGCTTCTGCGACGTCACGATGCCGCGGTTTCGCAGAACCGCGAGCTGCTGCGAGACCACGGGCTGCTCCAGCTTCAGGGCCTTCTGAAGCTCCTGGACCGAGCGATCGCCGCGAACGAGAATTTCCAGGATCTTGATGCGCACCGGGTGGGCCAAGGCCCGGAAGAACTGGGCTTTGAAGGCTTGAAGCCGGCTGATCGCCATCGAGTGACTATATTACTATATAAGCATATACTTTTTCCAGAGGTCGCGACGGGAGATCTGGCGGGATCAGTAAGCGGTGGTGATCGTCAGATGATGCGGCCAGTGGGTCTCGTGGTAGTGGGTCCAGAGTCGTCCGTCGACCACCGGCTCGAGGACCCGGCGCTCCGGGGGCCGGCGCTCGTTGATGGCCGACGTCAGCAGATGACAGGCCCAGATGGAAGCCGCCCGGATCTCGACTTCCTCCTCACTGCCTCGAGGAAGCAGGTTTCTCTCCTGAATCCTGCGCTCGAGCTCCGGTGAGTAGGAAAGGATGCCGAGAAGCCGGAGGGCCACGGGCACGATGTAGTCTGCGAAGATGGTGAGATTCTCGGGATCCTCGAGGGAGAAGAGACCGCTCTCCCGAAAGCGGGCGTGGAGCTGCCACAGGAGGAGCTGCGCCCTTTTGTCGAACCGAACCGGGGCGCCGCGGTAGCGGCTCTCGTCGCGAAACGACGGGAAGGCGGCGATCAGACGATCGAGGAGGCCTCCCTCTTCCGCCTGGACCCTTGTCGGGCTCGAGTCGACGAAGCGATGGAAGCGACCCTGATGGCTCTTCTCGAGAGCGTCTCCGATCTCGTGAAAGATCGCGAGGCGCTCGTCGAGCATCGGAATCGGTATGCTTCCCGTGAAGAGCCGCCCCAACTCTTCCCCGGTTACCTCCCGAAGAAAGCCGCCGGAGAGAATCGGTGCTCCCTCTTCATAGGCCCGCTTCAGACAGGCCATCATGGCGTCGGAGTCGGAGTACTCGCGGCCCCGGTACGTCGTCTTGAAGATGACGTGGCTCTGGAAATCGGTAAAGGCGAAGTTGATCGCGGCGGTGAGGAAGATGAAGTCCATCGTGTCCGCGTCGTTTCCCTCCGGGATCAGGGGGGAGCGGAAATCCGGCCAGGGAAGGCTCTCGTAGGCCATCCAGGAGGCGACCTCTTCGATGCGGGCGTTCTCGACTCGAAGGTGCCGCGCCGCCGCCGCGACGGGCTCCACGGTGTCGAGAATCGGATGGCCCGCGGCAGATCCGGCGGATCCGATTCCACTCACGAGGGGCATGGCCATCGCACCGAGAAAGACCCGTCGATTCACGCTTCTCCGCAGTCCGCCATCGTTCTCACTCCGCTGACCCTCGCGTCGCGCTTCCGAGGCTCAGGAGGTTCGCGAAGAGCTTGTAGGCGGAGGGGACGCCGGCGGGAAGCTGGCGGAACAGGCCGAGCCCTACGTAAATCCACCGCCCCTTGCCGTAGCGCGCTTCGACCAGCATCCCTTTCTTCACGCCTTTGTTGTACTCCCAGGGATCCTCCGAGGCGAGGAGATCCTGGTAGCGCGGGTCGCCCTCCTCCGCGAGGAAATAGAGCCCGCGCTCCTGGACCCAGCCTCCCCAGTCGTCGTCGGTGATCCGGTTCGGCGTCGTGAACACCGGATGGTCGGGAAGGAGGATAGAAATCGGCGCTTCCTCGACGGTCACCCGGTTGGTGCTCACTTTCTTCGGATAAGGACCCCACTGCGCCTCGTTGAACTCGAGCTTGTTGTACTGGACGAGGAGCGTTCCTCCCTCGGCGACGTAGTCGAGGAGCCTCCGGTTGTAGGCGCGGAGATCCTCCCGGTTCAAGTAGGCGCGGACCCCGGTCACGATGACGTCGTACTGCGAGAGGTCGCCCTCCGCCAGGGCTTCTTCGTCCAGGAACGAGAGCTCGGCTCCGAGCTGGCGGATCGCGACGGGAACCTCGTCGCCCACGCCCTCGACGAAGCCCACGCGGGAGCGCGCGACCTGGACGTCGAGCGCTTCCACTCTCGCCTCGGCCGGCTGGAAGAGGTAGCGGGTCTGGATGTGGTCGTAGTCGATGCTCTGGACTCCCTCGCGGAACTCCTCGTCCCCGAGGCGCGCGATCGCTTCGATCCGGTAGCTGCCGCTCACGACCGTGGCGGGCGGCGTCAGCCGGAAACGCACCGTCACTGCCTGGTTCTCGCGCTCGAAAGAGAGATCGGCGGCCGCGGGCTCGACGCCGAATCCCGGCGGGGCTTCGAGGCGGAGCGTTCCCAGGACGGGGTCGATGCCCTCGTAGCGGGCGGTCACCGAGACCGGCCTCGTTCGGTCGTCCGCACCGGTGGGGAAGACCACGACCTCGGGCGAGATCGAGACCGACACCCGCGGCAGCACCGAGACCTGTTTCTGCTTCTCGCCTCCGACCCACCTTCCTGCGTAGCGATGCTGGACCGTCTTCGAGAGAGTGACGTCGACGTCTCCCGATCGAAGGGTGAGGGTCGCCGCGACCGCGGGCGGCCGCCAAGGAAGGCCGAAGTGCTCCGGCTCTATGAGGCTGAACCGATCGATCGTCGTATCCGGTCTCTTCCAGTACGGGCGATCGTAGTCGGCGCCCGCTCCCACGGCGACGTCGAATCGGGTGTGGAGCTTTCCGTTCCCCGCGAGCGGCGCGGGAAGCTCGGGAAACGGATTCTCCTTGTCCTCGAACTCCGCGACCACAAAGCCCGGAGGCGTCGCAACCCGGACGGCGAGGATCCGGACGGGCTCGGGGCTCGGGTTCGTCACCTGGACCTCGACCCGGAAGCCGGAACCGCGAGTGACCTCGCCCCGATCCGAGGTCGGAAGAAGATCGATTCCGTGGGCGAGGGCGATGGCCTTCTCGAAGTCCTCCTCCCGGGGACGGAGACGATGCTCGAGCTCGAACTTCGCGTCGGCGGAGATCTCGCTTCGCGCCGCGTCCGCCCGGAGCTTGCGCACGAGAGCGAGCCCGCGGCGCAGCGGAGGAAGCGTCTTCCACGGGGCCCGGGCGTCGAACGACGCGTTCGCCGCTTCGACCTCCACTCGAAGGGCGTCGACGCCCTCGCCGACGAACGCGGCGTCGGTGAAGTCCCTCAGGCGCTCGAGGCCGACGGCGATGCCGTCGAAGAGATCGCTTTCGGCCGCGGCCGTCGGGAGGACGGAATCCTCGAGGCGGAAGACGGATTCGTGCGGGCCCGCGACGGCCTGGAGCTGGCCCATCCCCTGACACTTGTGGTTGGACCGGGCTTCCGAGCCCATTTGATGGTAACTGCGTCCGAGAATCGGATCGTACTGGCCGGTGTCGATGCGGAGGAGCGAGGCGGGATCCTCTTTTTCTTCGTCTTTGCGATCTCGCCCCCGGCCGCGGCCCACGGCTCTTCGCGAGTAGAGCTTGAGGGCCTGCCAGGGCCGGAGGCCGTCCGCGATCTGCTCCGGAAAACGCGCGGGATCCGCCGCGGCCCGGAATGCCTCTTTGGTAAGGAGGGCCGAAGTCTGGTGGTGCTGTCCTCCCCCCTCGCCTTCGAGCGGAAGAGAGACGACGACGTCCGGCCGCAGTGTTCGAAGGATGCGAACGAAATCGCCCAGGGTCTCTTCCTTCCCCCACTTCTGCAGCGTCTCCTCGACGCTGAACGAGTAGCCGAACTCGTAGGCACGGGTGAAGTACTGCTCGGCGCCGTCGATCCGATGGACCGCCATGAGCTCCTCGGTCCGGAGGATCCCGATGGCCTCGAAGAGCTCGGGCCCGATCTCGTTCTGGCCGCCGTCGCCGCGGGTCGCGGTGAGAAGCGAGACGCGGTGTCCGCGCCCCCGGCTCAAGAGAACGAGAAGGCCGTTGTCCTCGTCGTCCGGGTGGGCGGCGGTGTGGAGGAGGCTCGTGCCCGAGGAGAGCTTTCGCAGCTGGAGCGCGAGGCCCAGGCTTCCGGTCTCCTCGGGTATGGGCTCGAGCTGGGCCGAAGCCGTCGCCGCCGAAACAAGGCTCAGGAGGAGCAGGACTCGCTTCATTCCCGGAGGATATTGACGCCACGAATCGAAGTCAAAACCGGAGGCATCTGGTACAATAATTCGACCCCGATTACGCGATTCGAGCAAGATCTTCGTTCACCCGCCGCTCGGCGGTTCGAGTGGAATTTCCAGGCCACGGGAAGACGATGAGCCTCAAAATCATGATTGCGGGATGCGCGAAAGAGGAGAAGGACGAAGTCGGCTCCTCGGTCAAGAAGGCCTTCGCCGATCGGCCCAAAGACGAGCCATGGAGCGTCTCCGTGGTGAAAATCGCGGGCCAGTGGTCGGTCGAGATCAACGGACCCGAAGCGCGCTACAAAGGCTTGAGCCTGGTGGCGCCGCTCGGCGACCTCGCCGGGTCGCTCCGCCAGGCCATCTCCGGCGCGGGCAACCACGGGGCGGCCCCGTCCGCCGCTCCCGCCGGCGCGGGGCTTCCGGGCGATGAAAAGAAGGATCGGTACGACTGCGAGGGATGCTCGGCGGCGTTCGAGGTCATCTACAGCGCCGCACCCGGCGAGCGGCAGGAAGTCTGCCCCGTCGCCTGTCCTCATTGCTGGCACGTGAACCACGTTCCCATCGCGGAGGGCGCGGGCGCGACGGGCGACTATCGGGCGCAGGCGACGATCTAGCCGGGGGTCGACGCGGGGAAGACTCTCAACGCACAGGCGCAAACACCGCAAAGGCGCAAAGAAAAAACAAAGAAGAACCGGACAGGAACGGACTCGGACTCCCGCTCTCATCTCCACTGCTCCTCTGGTCTCCCAATCGCCTTTGCCTTGGATTCTGGTCTTTGCGTCCCTGCACCTTTGCGCCTTTGCGTTCTCCTTGAACGCCCTCTCCGCTAGACCGCTATAATGGCGGCCTCGTTCGCGAGGAAGCCATGGGAGAGGAAATCGACTCGCCTCCGCCGATCCTCGGCACCTGGCGGCGCTTCTACGCCGTCGTCATCGCGAACACCCTGCTGGTCTATTTTCTGCTCTTTCTCTTCTCCAGATTCGCCCGCTGATGCACTTCCTGGACATCGCCGTCATCGGGATCTACTTCGCCCTCATCGTCTACATCGGCTACCGAACCGGCCGCGG
Source organism: Acidobacteriota bacterium (assembly GCA_036820975.1). Classification (GTDB taxonomy): domain Bacteria; phylum Acidobacteriota; class Vicinamibacteria; order Marinacidobacterales; family SMYC01; genus DAISKN01. The sequence goes on from DAISKN010000381.1 coordinate 5,294, forward strand.
CAACCGGGGCCTCGAGGACTTCTTCCTCGCGAAGCGCGCCATGCCCTGGTACGTCATCGGCCTTTCGGTGATGGCCACCCAGGCGAGCGCCATCACCCTGGTGGGGACGACGGGACAGGGGTACGTGGATGGAATGCGATTCATCCAGATCTATTTCGGCCTTCCGCTGGCGATGGTGATCCTCTGCGCCACTCTGGTCCCTTTTTTCTATCGTGCGCGGGTCTTCACTGCCTACGAGCTCCTCGAAAAGCGCTTCGACGGAAAGACCCGCAGTCTCACGAGCTTCCTCTTCCTCCTGGGTCGCGGGCTCTCCGATGCCGTCGTCATCTACGCCCCTTCGGTCATCCTGGCGATCGTCTTCGGTATCGACGAGAAGGTCCTGATCGTGCTCATCGGCGCCGGAGCCACCCTCTACACCGCCCTCGGCGGCATGCGAGCGGTGATGTGGGTCGAAGCGTGGCAGATGATGATCATCTTCCTCGGGATCCTGTTCTGTCTGGGGGCGGTGGTCGTGGGCCTTCCCGAGGAGATCTCTCTCGTGGAGGCCTTCCGGATCGCCGGCGCCGCCGGCCGGACCGAGACCGTGGACTTCACTCTCGATCCGTCGGTGACCTACACGTTCTGGAGCGGCGTCGTCGGAGGCATCTTCCTCATGCTCTCCTACTTCGGCTGCGACCAGAGCCAGGTGCAGCGGTATCTGACCGGAAGCTCGCTCACCGAGAGCCGCCTGTCGCTTCTCTTCAACGCGATGCTCAAGATCCCGATGCAGTTCCTGATCCTGCTGACGGGAGCGCTTCTGTTCGTCTTCTACCAGTTCGAGAAGCCCCCGCCGATCTTCAACCCGGTGGCGCTCGAGAGGCTCCGCGAATCCGATCATCGCGAGGAGCTCGCCTCACTCGAGCGGGAGTACGATCGAGTCTTCGAGGCGCGGAAGGAAAGCGCGTCGGGGCTCGCCCGCGCGCTCTCGACCGAGGCAGAGCCCGAGGCTCGGAGTCGGTTCCTGGACGCTGACGCGCGTTTCTCGGAAGTGCGGGGACGAGTGGTGGCTCTGGTGGAGGAGAACCAGGGGTCGAGGTTCAGCGACACCAACTACGTCTTTCCCACGTTCGTCCTGACGGAGCTCCCGCCGGGAGTCGTGGGGCTCATCCTCGTCGCCATCTTCGCGGCGGCGATGTCCACGGTCGAATCCGAGCTCACGGCGCTCTCGAGCGCGACGGTCATCGATTTTTATCGACGCTATCTGAAGGTCGATGGGAGCGACTCGCACTACCTCGCGGTGAGCCGCGCGGCGACGCTCCTCTGGGGCGCCTTCGCCACCCTGTGCGCGCTCTACATGGGACAGCTGGGCTCCGCGATCGAAGCGGTGAACCGCATCGGGTCCTACTTCTATGGCCCCATCCTCGGAGTCTTCGTCCTCGCCGTCGGAACGAAGCGAACGAACGGCCACGGCGCTTTTGCGGGGGTACTGGCGGGGGTCGTCGCGGTGCAGCTCGCGGCGCGGTATTCCGACGTCTCCTTCCTCTATTACAACCTG
>DAISKN010000382.1:0-6811 GCA_036820975.1 Acidobacteriota bacterium
CCGCGGCGCTGGTCTACGGCGCCCTCACCGGAGCCGTCTACCTCTTGAGCCGCACGGTGGCATCCCGGGCGGAGTCGATCGCCGCCGCGCTCTACGTCGTCTTCGCTCCGGGATTTCTCACCGCCTGGGGAATGGGAAACGAGGGGAACTACCCCGACGTCCTCGCTCTCGGGACTCTGATGCTCGCCCTCGGTTTCCGCTTCCTGAAGGACGAGGTCGACGGACTCACGGCCGGGTTCTGGATCGGCGTCCTCGGGGGCGTCGCGTTCTGGATCCACATCCTCGCGACCTACTACCTCCTCGCCGCTGTCCTGATCCTGCTCGCGCATCGGTTCGGAAAGCCCGTCCTCAGCAGGCTCGGCCGGCTGTCGGCGTTCGCTCTCGGCTTCGCCGTCGGGGACTTTCCGGGGATCCTGTGGAACCTGAGCCACGACTTTCAGAGCTTTCGCTGGTGGGGAGTCGATGCGTCTTCGGCGGAGGGCGGCGGAGCCGGCATGGAACGCCTGCAGAGAACGCTGGGCCAGCTGGGCGGGGTGTTCCGCACGTCGTTCGCGGTTCTGGCCGGCTACTGGCCGAGCGACAACCCCCCTCCTCCCGAAGCTCTGTTTCGCGTCCTGCTCCTCGCGCTCTTTCCCCTCTCGTTCCTGGTCTTCGCCTTCCTCTGTCGGGAGAAGCTTCGCCCGCTCGTTCGGGGCCGGCTGACCCCGGAGGCGGCGGCGCTCGGCTTCGCGATCCTCGTGGTCCTGGTCTTCGCCCAGAGCAGCTTCGGCTGGATGACGGAGGAGCCGCGCTATCTGCTGTTTCTCTTCTCGGTCACGCCGCTCTTTCTCGCGACCTCGCTGTCCGCGCTCTCCCGGCTTTCCCGCATCGCGGCGCTCGCGGTCGCGGCGGCGCTTCTCCTTTCGAGCGTTCGCGGGGGGATTCTCTACCACTCCGAGGCACGGGAGAGCGACGCTCGAAACCGCGAGTTCCTGCGGAAGCTCGACGAGCTCTCGATCCGCCACGTTCACTCCGACTACCATCTGTCCTACAAATACGTCTTCCTGAGCCATGGCCGGATGATCTGGACCTCCGCCCTCGGCCCTTCGCAAACGGAATGGTATTTCCCGTTCCGCGAGGAAGTAGCCGGCGCCGCCCAGGTCGCGCTCGTGCCGCGCAGTTTTCGTTTCGCGCGCAGGATCGAAAGGCGCCTCATCGAGCGCGGCATCCGCTATCGCCGCGAGAACCTTCTGTATCCGGTGCTCTTCGACTTCAGCGAGGAGGTGAGCCTTTCGTGGCTCGTCCCGGCAACGCGTGAGCCGCGGGAGTAGGCTCGACTTCCCCGATGCCAAGGGGATAGCCTTGGCGGGGCGTCGGAGGACCGATTGAGAAAGCTCTCCATGATGGCTGCTGGTCTCTCTTTCGCGGCGGGGTCGCTCGGCGTCCTGCTCGCGGTAAACCTGGAGGCGCAATCGAAACACCCATTCGTTCCCTCGAATTTCAAGGTTCCGGAGAAGCTGGAGACGGAGAAATTCCGCCTTCGCATGCTGTCGGTCAGCGACGTCGTGAAGGATTTCGATGCCGTGATGACCAGCGTCGACCGCCTGAAAAAAGTGTTCGGGCGCGATACCGAGTGGCCGACCGGCCTCACCCTGGAGCAGGATCTCGCCGACCTGGGCTGGCATCAGGTCGAGTTTCAGCGGCGGACCTCGTTCGCCTACACCGTCATGGACAGGACGGAGTCGCGGTGCCTCGGATGCGTCTACATCAACCCGACGCGCAAGCAGGGATACGACGCCGTCGTCTACCTCTGGGTGCGGGACAGCGAGTTCGAGAAGGGCCTGGACCCCATCCTTTTCGATTCCGTCAAGGACTGGATCGCGAAGGATTGGCCCTTCCGGAACGTGGCGTACCCCGGCAGGACCGTCGATTGGGAGCCCTGGGAAGTCGTCCCGGAGCTACCGCGCTAGCCGACTCAGCCTTTCGTGGCCCGTCCCTTGAAGACCGCGCGGATCTCCTCGAGGGGATAGAGCCTCCCGTGGTCGACGCCGTGGCAGAACTCTTTCAGCTTCGACCATTCCTCCGGCGAGCGCAGTGTATCTCCCCAGAAAGGGAACGTCCGGCACTGACGGGGACGTTCGGGGTAGATCGTGCAGCCCTCGTCCCAGAAGATGCAGTCGCCGTTCTCTTTCAGCTTGAGCACGGTCTCCCCGTTCTCGTCCCGCGTTACGTACTGCCTTCGAAGCGCGCGCTCGCCGAGGCCGAGAAAGCCCGCGATCCGGCGGAGACGGAAGGGAGTCGCGTAGACCCAGCCCGGCTGGGCGCCGCGGCAGCAGTTGCCGCATTGATGGCAGGAGAACCGGAGACCGTCCGCGTACCACATCGAACGATTATAATTCCCGCTCGGTGGTCGAACGTGCAAAAGGCCTTTCCGGACCCGCGCTCCTCGTTCTCTCGCTTTCAGCGCTCTTCGGGGCGCTGTCAAAGCTCGACGATTTCCTCGTCTTGTTCCTTCGCCAGGATTCGGCCGAGGCCTTCTCCTCCGCGTTCTCCCGGAACTTCGAGTTCTTCGGCGCGTTCCTGAGCGCGCTCGTCGCCGCGATCCTCGGGCTCGCGGCCGCCTGCGCTCTCGCCCGATTCTCGGGCCGGCCTTTCGAGCAGGGACTGGCGCTCGTCTCTCGGCCTTTCACCACGCTCCTCGTTCCCTGTGGTTTGACGGCAGCCTCGGTCGTCTCCCTCCTGATCTCACCCTCGTACCCCTACGGTCTCGGCCTGGTCCTGAGCCTCAATCTCGAAGGATGGTTCAAGCCGCTCTTGACCGCAGCTCTCTTCGCCGCGTCCTTCGCCCGGACGCTCGGAGTCCCCGATTTTCCGCGGCTCTCTCGCTGGTCCTCTCCCCTCATCCTCGTCTCCGCTCTTCTCGCCTTCACCGCGGCGACGCCGCGCGACTTCTACGAGGACGGCGCCGGGCAGGGCAACATGTTCAAGTACGTCCGCATGGCCAAGGCCGTGGCGGGCTCCGGGAGCCTGGACATCGAGAAGGCGGACGAGAACCCCGAGCCTACTTTTGGAGGCTTCCTGTCGGAGCTTCCCCGTCTCGCCGCGGGCTTCGCCGACGAATCGAAGGATCTCGTCGCCGCGATCGCCGATGCCGCATCCCATGGAAGGATCTACACCGGGGAGATGAAAGCGAGCCGAGCCAACCGTTCGATGTTCCGGGGCGCCGACGGAGGCATCTATTACATCAACGCTCCCGGGCCCGGGCTCCTGCTCGTCCCGGCGGTTCTGGTCGACAGCGCCTTGAACCGCGCGCTCGGTGAGAGCCGGCAGCTCGCCGTCATCCTGTTCTGGCAGCTCCTCGGCGCCCTTCTCGTCCTCGAGATGTATCTTTGCGCCGGCGACGTGGCCGGCCGGGCCGCCGCGCTGGTCACCGCTTTCACCGCCGCTCTCATCGTCCCTCTCCTCTTCTATACGTTCCAGATCTACCCCGAGCTTCCCGCGGCGCTCCTGCTCCTGTATGCCTTCCGCAAGCTCGTGCTCGACTCTCATCCAACGGCGGCGGGAGCCCTCGCCGCGGGAGCCGCCCTCGCGGCGCTCCCCTGGCTCCACCAGAAATACTCGGTGGTCGCTCTGGTGCTCGGCCTTCTCGGAGTTTCGCGCTTCGTCCACCGCCGGGTCGGCCGCTTCGCCCTCGAGCCGTGGAAGCTCGCGCTTCTCTCGCTTCCGCTCCTCCTCTCCGCCTATTCGATCTTTCTCTACAACCACGCTCTCACCGGGAGCCTTTCCCCCACCGCGACCTTCAACGCCGTGGCCCGGACCTCGTTCGCGCCCGAGGGATTGCCGAGGGGGTTCCTCGGACTTCTCTTCGATCGCGAGAACGGGCTCTTCGTCTTCGCCCCCTTCTACGTCCTCGCTCTCGTGGGTCTACCGGCTCTCTCGGACCGACACTCCCGACTCGCGAAGCCTCTCCTGCTCATCGTCGTCTCCTATCTCGTGGTGATCGCCTCGTTTCCCTACTGGCCGGGAGCGGTGAGCACCATGGGGCGCTACATCTCGAGCATCCTTCCGCTCCTTGCGCTCCCGATCGCGCTCGTGGTGAAGAGAGCGTTCGAGGACGGAGTCCTCGCCGGCGCGGCGCTCACCCTGGGAGCCGCGAGTTTCGCGGTGAGCGCAAGCTTCGCTTCCGATCTCGTTCCGAGCTGGCAGCCGGAGCTCCTCTGGGACCGGGTGCTCTATTGCGACCCAGCGCAGTACCTGCCGAACTTCGTGAGCGAAGGAGTTCTGGGATCGGGTCCAGCACACGTTCCAAAGCTCCTGGCGCAGCTTCTGGCCGTGTCGTCGCTTTCGTACTGGCTCTGGAGCCGGGCCGCCGTCCGCGACGAGCGTCCTCGCTTCTCGCGGGACTTGGCCGCGGGCGCGGGGATGCTCCTCGTCGGAGCTCTCCTCCTCGCGGCGCTTCTCGAGCGGTTCCCGGGAAACGCCGCCGCTTCGGGAAAGCCGAGCTTTCGAGAGACCCGGGTCCTCGACGCCGGCCGCGAGATCTCGGTCGAAGGTGAGCACGGCTTCGAGGGCGAGGGGGTCTGGATTCCCGGAGGGGGAAGCACTCGGTTCGTTCTCCTCGCGCGGGAGCCGACGCCTTCGCTCGCGCTCTCGTTCTCGAACGGGCCCGAAGACAACGTAGTCGAGACGCGCGAGCGGGGGAGTGCCACCGGAGTGCTCGACCTGCCCAAGGAGGGTCCTCACGACCGCACGGTGCTCCTGCGGAAGCCCTATCGTTTCCTCGGTCCCCGCGGAGAGCGTTTCGTCTACGTCTTCGACGTTCACTCCCGGGGAAGCTTCGTTCCTGCCGAGACCGGTGGCGGAGACGATCGGCGGCGGCTCGGGACCTACGTTAGAGTACGGTGAGGATGGAAGAGGTAATCATCTATACCGACGGCGCCTGCGAGGGGAACCCCGGCCCCGGAGGCTACGCCGCTATCGTCGACCGAAACGGCAAGCGGACGGAGATCACCGGGGGCGAGTCCCGGACGACGAACAACCGCATGGAGCTCCTCGCGGTCATCGCGGGCTTGCGCGCTCTCCCGGAGCCGGCCTCGGTGCGGGTGGTGACGGACTCGCAGTACGTCGCGAACGGCATGAAATCCTGGATCCACAACTGGCGGCGGAAGGGATGGAAGACCGCCTCTGGCACTCCCGTCAAGAACCAGGATCTCTGGCAGGAGCTCGACGGTCTCGCCGGACGGCACCGGGTGCGCTGGGAATGGGTCCGCGGCCACAACGGGCACCCCGAGAACGAGCGCGCCGACGCTCTCGCGCGGGAAGCCGCCCGGGAATCGAACGGCTGACGTCGGCGTCAGGGTCCCGGCGGAAGCAGGGAAACGGGCGCGAACGTGAGGTTCCAGGTGAACCGGCCCAGGCCGTCGTCGAATTTCACCAGGACCTCCTTCTTCCAGCCTTCGGCGGTCCAGTCGTACCTCCTCACCTCCGCCTGATCGTCGCTCGCGACGTAGAGCTCGTCGCGCCCGTCGGAGTCGAGGTCCGCGAGGATCGCCGCGTGCTCGAACCCCGACGAGTCGGAGGCTACGAGGTCGGTTCTCCACGGAGAGCCCGGCCGCAGCAGGAAGAGCCCTCGCTTGTGGGTGGCGGCGACGATTTCCTTCGTTCCGTTTCCGTCGACGTCCCCCGCGGTGAGAAACCGGCAGAGCTTGTCGTCGAGGCGGACCACCACGTTCTCCGCCGTGGGATCGGTGTCCGCGTCGTAGCGGCGGATTTCCACCGTCCCGCCCGAGACCGCTTCGACGGAAACGTAGAGCTCGTCCCGTCCGTCGCCGTCGACGTCCGCGACCAGGATCTCCTTCGCATGGCGGGAGCCGAGGTCCGCCACCTCGACGGGACCTTCGCCCGCGGCGGGCACGTAGCGCACGACGCTTCCCGGCTGCGGCGTGCCGTCGACCTTGTTGGGAGCGGTGGGGGTCGCGTAGATCTCGAGAACGCCGTCGCCGTTCAGGTCCGCGAGCTCGATCTCGTGCACGATCGTGTCCGGGGTGCGGTCGAGCTCTTCGACCGAGAACTTGCCCGAGCCGTCCGGACGAAGCACGGCGACCACACCCTGATCGTGGGTCCCGACGACGATCGAGAGCTTGCCGTCCCCATAGAGGTCTCCGACCTCGGCGTCGCGCATGCGACTGAACTTTCCTCCGAAGTCGGCCTCCCACAGGGTTTCGGTTCTGCCGTCCGGCCGCCACAGCTTGACCGCTGCTTTCGAGCCGCCGAGGGTCAGGAGACCTTCGGTGCCGTAGGGCATCGCCTTGTGGAAGACGTTGCTTTCCCCGTCCTCGAAGAACCGGTAGCGCCACTCGCCGCCCTCCCGGGCGAGGATTCCCGCGCGCGCCGGAAGCGGCTTCGGGGATCCGTCCTCGTTCTTGTCGAGGACCGCCATCGCCAGAACCAGAGCGCTATCCAGATCGCCCGCGCGCGAGGGAGATACGACACGGCCGCAGCCGAGGAAGAACCAGACGAGCAGAACCATCGAAGCGACGGACCGGGTCATCGTGCCTCCGTTCCTGTTGTATCCTCCCCTTTCACAATCGTCCGGGAGGGCGCATGGAACCAAGGCAGTTTAGCGGAAGACGCCTCGTCCGTGGAGCGCTGGTCTCGATTCTCCTTCTCGGAGCGGCGACGGCGCTCGCGAACGAAACGGCTCTCGAGCGCGAGCTCCAGAGGCTCGGCGCGCTTTCCGGCGGCGTCATGGGAGTCGCCGCCGTCCACCTGGAATCCGGGAGAAGCGCCTTTCTCAACGGAGACGAGCCTTTTCCCATGGCGAGCACCTACA
>DAISKN010000383.1:0-6786 GCA_036820975.1 Acidobacteriota bacterium
AGGCGCTCGTGGCGCTCGTGCGGCGCCTGTCGAGCGAGCCCGAAGCGGCCGTGGGGGCTGCTCTCCTCGCCTTGCTCCGCGAGCTGATTCGCGATGATCGTCGTCGAGGACTGCGCGTACACGGCGCCGATTACGAATGCGGCTGCGGGCGCGATCCCCACGAGCGCCGCGGAGACGACCGACGCGAGGACGGTGAAGGCGAGCACCCGGCCGTCGATGTCGAAGTCGAGAGTGAAAGAGAAGATGCCGGTCGCGGGAACCAGCCGGCTGAGGCCGTGTAGGAGCCAGCTCGCGAGAAGGAGCCCGAGAGCGCCCCCGACGAGCGCGAGCGAGAGCGACTCGGTGAGGAACTGGCGAACGAGCCGCGCCCGGCTCCCTCCGAGCGATAGCCGAACGGCGATCTCGCGCCTTCGGGCCACGGCCCGCACCAGGAGAAGATTCACCACGTTCGCGGTCGCGACGAGGAGCACCAGGAGCGACACGCTCATCAGGAGCACCGCGACCGACCGCAGCACAGGGTAGGCGCGGGGGTCGATCTTCGTCAGAGGGTAGAGAGAAGCCCGTTCTCCACGGTTGGTCTCCGGATGCTCCGCCTCGAGGCGAGTGGATATCGAGCGGAGCGAGGCCTCCGCCTCTTCCAGGCCCATGCCGGGCGCGAGGCGGCCGACGGCGAAGAGCCAGCCGGCGTTTCGGCGGTCCAGCATACCCGGCTCCATCTCGCCCGAGAAACCGGCACGAGGCGGACGTACCTGGGCCTGCATCATCATCGGCACGTAGAGATCGAAGCTCTCGAGAACGAGAGGCCCGTGAAACCTCGGCGGGGCGACTCCCAGAACGACGTAAGGCCGCCCGTTGACCGCGACCTCCCGGCCCACGACTCCGGGATCCCCCCCAAACCGCCTTTCCCAGAGCGCGTGGCCCAGGACCACGACGGGATGCTGACCGGGGTTGCGATCCTCTTCCGCGGTGAAGACGCGCCCCAGTGCGGCCTCGACTCCCAGGACGTCGAAGAAGCTCCCGGACACGATGAGGCCCCGGATCTCCTCCGGCGATCCGTCCGAGGAGAGGCTCACCTCGATCTCGCCGAAGGCCGCGAGCCCGCGGAATGCGGAGCTCCCGTCCCGATAGTCCACGAAATCGGGATAGGAAAAGACTCTGTAGGGACTCTCCTCGGTCCCGGTATAGAGGAAGACGAGCTTTTCCGCGGACTCGACGGGCACGGGGCGAAGGAGGACGGCGTTCACCAGAGCGAACATCGCGACCGTGGCTCCGATTCCGAGGGCGAGCGAGGCGACGGCGGTCGTGACCAGCGCCGGGCTCGAGCGCGCGAGCCGCAGTCCGTGGCGCAGGTCCTGAAGAACGGAGTCGATCATGTGTTCTCCTTCGAACGCGGCCGTCCCGGAGACGGACGAAATCGCAAGCTCGCGGCCCTGCGCGAGCCCTATCCGCGCCCGTGTGCAATCGGCGTGCCCGAGAGGATAGATTCTAGCGTCTCGCATGACGCTCCCCCTGATCGCGACCGCCACCTTCGGACTCGAATCCGTGGTCGACCGCGAGCTCGAGGCGCTCGGCTACGAAAGCCGCGCTCTCCGCCCCGGCTGGCTCGCCTTCGACGGAGACGAAAGCGCCGTCGCCCGCGCGAACCTCTGGCTCCGTGCCTCGGACCGGGTTCTTCTGCAGCTGTCCTCGTTCACCGCCCCCGACTTCGATGCGCTCTTCGACGGCGTCCGCGCGGTCGCCTGGGAGCAGTACCTTCCCCGAAACGCGAGAGTCCCGGTGCGCGGCCGCTCGGTGCGCTCCGCGCTCGCGAGCGTACCGGCATGTCAGAGCATCGTGAAGAAGGCGATCGTCGAGCGCCTCAAAGCCGCCTACGGGCTCGAGAGCCTCCCCGAGGACGGGCCGTCATTTCCCGTCGAAGTCGCTCTCTTGAAGGACGAGGCGACCCTGGTCCTCGACACCACGGGGGCGGGACTCCACAAGCGAGGGTACCGGCTCGAGTCGGGCGAAGCCCCACTCAAGGAAACTCTCGCGGCCGGGCTGGTGCTTCTTACTCACTGGAATCGCGACCGGCCGTTTCTCGACCCGTTCTGCGGAACCGGGACCCTCGCTATCGAGGCGGCGCTCATCGGACGAAACCGGGCGCCGGGCCGAGATCGCTCCTTCGCCGCCGAGTCCTGGCCTTTGATCGCGACCAAGGTCTGGAAGCGCGCCCGCGAGGAAGCGCGGGATCGGGAAAAGCCCGCTCTTCCCGAGCCCCTCGAAGCCGGTGACCGCGACGAGAGAGTCCTCGCCCTCGCGCGTCGAAGCGCGGCCAAGGCCTCCGTCGCGGGCGACATCCGCTTCTCGCGCCGGAGCTTTGCGGAGGTCACGAGCGACCGCGAGTACGGATGTCTCATCACCAACCCCCCTTACGGAACCCGAATCGGCGAAGAGCCGGAGGTTCGAGAGCTCTACCGCGCCATGCCGGGGGTTTTCCGGAAGCTTCCCACCTGGTCGTTCTTCATCCTCACCGCGCGGCGGGATTTCGAGAAGGTCGCCGGACAGGAGGCCGACCGAAGACGAAAGCTCTTCAACGGCGACGTGGAGTGCACCTACTTCCAGTTCCTGGGACCGAGGCCCGGACGGGAACAGGGTCCGAAGCCCGCGTTCGGCGGAGTCGATGCCCGCGCCGAGCGGCAGGCGGAGATCTTCGCGAACCGCCTGCGGAAGCGGGCTCACCACCTCCGGAAGTGGCCGAAGCGCGGGACCGACGTCTACCGGCTCTACGATCGCGACATCAAGGAAGTGCCGATCGCGCTCGACCGATACGGCGACTCGCTTCTCCTGATTCCCTCGACCGACCCGCTCGAGAGCCGGACCCGCGGAGAGCATGAAGACTGGCTCGACCTGATGGCGAAGACCGCGAGCGAGACTCTTGGCGTTCCGCTCGAGAACGTCTTCGTCCAGGGCCGGCCGCGAGAGCCGCGTATCGCAAAGGTAAGGGAGAACGGTCTCGAGTACCAGGTGCGTCTATCGGGAGAGCGCGATGTCGGTCTCGACCCGGCTCTACGGGTCCTGCGCCAGACATTGAAAGAGGAGGCCCGGGGGAAGCGCGTTCTGCTCCTGGGCCCCGGCGCATCGACTCTCGGGATCGCCGCCGCGAGTGGAGGAGCGCTTTCGACGACGGAAAGCAAAGAGGTCTCGCCAGGCGACCGCGGCAAGTACGATATCGCGGCGATCGAAGCCTCGAGCCTCGACGACCACGTCTCGTTCTCGAACCTTCTCGCTCGCAGAATGGAGCCTTCAGGCGTCGTCTACCTCGTGACTCGAGAGGCCAGGCCGAAGCTCGACGTTGCGAAGCTCGTCGGCTGGGACGCGGAGGACGTCACCGCGAAGACGCTCCCTGAAGAGTTCCGCGGCCGGAAGATCCTCCGAATCTGGAGGCTCGTCCCCCGGAGACCCGGGGCGCCTCAGGGAGACGGAGGCACGGGCTTCGGAAGCGCCGGATAGAATCCGCCCTCTCCCAGACTCCGGAGCATCTCTCCCGCTTTGCCGAGGGTCTCGTTCAGATCGGAGACCACCTTGGAAAGATCGGCCCCGGCTTTCTGCAGGACCCGGTTCTGCGCTTCGGTCGGCACCGCCGTGGCTCCGAGGAGGCTTCCCCGGAGGCGAGTGATGTCGCCCCTCACGTCGTCTTCCGGCGGCGGGCCTGGCTCGCGTCGCCCGACGCCCAGGCGCCGCCGCAGGTCGGAGACGCGGTCCTCGACATCTTTCATCGACGCGGAGGCGGACTCGGGCAGATCGAGCTTCTCGACCGCCTTCTTCGCCGCCTGCAGCTGCTCGTCGAGATCCGCGAGAGTATTCGCGGCCTCGATCGCTTTCCGGTTCAGCTCGTACACCCTGCCCGCGGTCTCGAGGTAGAGCGCGCGGTCGGCGTCGCTGATGGCGATCTCCGGATCGCCTCGCACTTCGAGAGCTGCGCTCGAGGCTTCGGCGCCTTCGACCATCAAATGAGCGCGGTAGCTTCCGGGAAGGACGAACGGCCCACGATCGCCGGGTCCGAACCGGCTCTCGCCGTCCTGACCCTTCACCTTCGGCAGAGGCGCGCGCCGCAGATCCCAGACGACCTGATGCATCCCCGAGGTGTTCTTGTCCTTCAGGTCGTCGCCCCGGAGCTCACGGACCACGCTTCCCGCCCCGTCCCTCACCTCGATCGCGATTTCCTTCGCGTCCGATCCCAGACGATAGGTGAGGACCGCGCCGGAATCGGCGTTCTCGCCGAAGAACTGGCGATCGCCCTCGAAGTCGCGCATGCGGTCGCCCGCCGGGTTTCTCTGGACGCCGGCGGGCACCGGGAAGAGGTGCGTCGAGGTGGACGGCGCCTTCGTGTACTCCTGGAAGGGCGCGAGGTCGTCCAGGATCCAGATGCTCCTCCCATGAGTCGCGAGAAGCATGTCGTTCTCCCGGGGGTGGAGCGTAATTTCGTAGATGGGAACCGTGGGAAGGTTGGCCTTCACCCGGTGCCACTCGCGGCCGCGATCCATCGTGGCGAAGAGCCCCCTCTCGGTTCCCAGATAGAGCACGTCGCCGTTCACCAGATCCTCGGTTATCGTTCGCGCCACCTCGCCTTCCGGAAGGCTCGAAGAGATGCGGACCCAGCTCTGTCCCAGGTCGTCGCTCGCATAGACGTAGGCCCGGAAGTCGTCGAGGCGATGCCCGTCGAAAGTGGCGTAGACCCGACTCTTCGAAAAGCGCGAGGGGACGAGCTTCGAAACGTAGGTGCCCTTCGGAAGTCCGGGTACGTTCCTCGAGACCTCGGTCCAATTGACGCCCGCGTCCGACGACACGTGCACCAGACCGTCCTCCGAGCCCGCCCAGTAGAGGCCGCGCTCGAGGTCCGATTCCGCGAAGGCCACCAGGGTCGGATACTCCGCGATGCCATCGTTCTTCGCGATCTTGGTGTCCTTGCCGTAGACCCCCATGAGCGCGAGCTCTTCGCGATCGGCGTTGGTGGTGAGGTCGGGGCTCACGGCCTCCCATACGTAGCCGCGATCCCGCGAGCGGAAGACCTTATTGGCGGCGACGAAGATCGTCGTCGGGTCGTGGGGAGAGAGCGCCATCGGAGTGTCCCAGTTCCAGCGGAGCTTCGGCTCGCCTACCGCCGGCTCCGGGCGGATCGACTGCCTTTCGTTGGTCACGCGGTCCACCCGGTTCATGCGTCCGTTCTGCGACTCGGAGTACATGACCCTGGGATCCTTCGGATCGACGAGAGCGACGAACCCGTCGCCGCCGCCGATGATGAACCACTCGCCGTTCCCGATCCCGCCCCGGCTCCTCACCGCGCTAGGCCCGCACCAGGTGTTGTTGTCCTGGAGCCCTCCGCAGACGAGATAGGGTGAGCTCATGTCGTAGCTCACGTGGTAGAACTGCCCCAGGTTCATGTTGTTGAGCCAGTCGTAGGTCTCGCTCCGGTCGTAGGAGATCCCGACTCCGCCATCGCCTCCGAGGAGGAGGTGCCGGGAGTTTCCCGGATCGATCCACATCGCGTGGAAGTCCACGTGGATCTTCTCGGCGCCGTCGTCCCGGAACGTCTTCCCGCCGTCGTCGGAGACGTGGAGCTGGACCCCGAGGACGTAGACGCGCTGGTCGTCGTTGGGGTCAACTCGGATCTGGCTGAAGTACATCGGGCGCGGGTTTACGGAAGAGCGCTTCGTCCAGGTGGCGCCCGCGTCGTCCGAGCGGTAGACCCCGCCTTCGTCGGGGTGATCGATGCGCGCGTAGAGGACGTCGGGGTTCTTCCGGAACACGTCGAGCCCGATCCTTCCCTTCGGGCCTTCGGGAATCCCTTGCGTCAGCCTGGACCAGGTCTTTCCCCCGTCCGTGGTCTTGTGGATGGCGCTTCCCTCGCCGCCGCCGTTGAATCCCCAGGTGGCGCGGCGCCTCTGGTAGGTCGCGGCGTAGAGCACCTTGGGATTCCGCGGATCCATGACGAGCTCGGTGGCGCCAGTGTCGTCGTCCACGTGAAGCACCCGTTCCCAGCTCTCGCCGCCGTTCGTCGTCCTGTAGACCCCCCGGTCGCCGCCCGGCCCCCAGAGGCTTCCGAGCGCGGCCGCGTACACCACGTCGAGGTCGGTCGGGTCCACCAGGACCCGGGCGATGTGGCGCGAGCTCGCGAGGCCCATGTTCCGCCAGGTCTTGCCCCCGTCGGTCGACTTGTAGATCCCGTCCCCCCAGGAGGAGCTCTGCCGGTTGTTGTTCTCTCCCGTTCCTACCCAGACGAGGTTCGGGTCTTCGGGTGCTATGGCCACGTCGCCGATCGAGGACGTCGTTTGATCGTCGAACAGGACCTCGAACGTCGTTCCGTTGTTGGTCGTCTTCCAGAGCCCTCCCGTCGCCGTAGCGACGTAGAACGTGGTGGGGCTCGACTCGAGGACCGCGAAGTCGTCGATGCGGCCCGCCGGGCTCGCCGGGCCGATCTCGCGGAACTTCAAACCGTCGAAGGGCCCGCGGGAATCGGCGCCGACCGCGATCGAGAGCAGAAGGAGAATCGAGTGCATTTTTCCTCCTCGTGAGCGCGAACGAGCCTAGCACAAACCCCGTGAAGTAGAATCCTTTCATGGTAAGAGCCGCCGCCGTAATTCCCGCGCTCGCGCTCGCTTTGCTCGCCGCCGGTTCCGCCTCCGGCAGCGAGGTCGCGAAAGTCCCCGTCGAGACCTTCGAGCTTTCGAACGGCATGAAATTCCTCGCGGTGGTTCGGCCGGAGCTCGCGACCGTCGCCGCGGGATGGGTGGCGCGCGTGGGCTCGGC
>DAISKN010000384.1:0-6776 GCA_036820975.1 Acidobacteriota bacterium
GCATACCGCCGCTCTCGTGGTTCTCCTGTTCACCGCCCTCCATTGCTGGAGCATCGTGTGGGGGAGCCGATTCAACAACCTGCTGACGTCTCTGAAGGTCATCCTGCTCCTGATCTTCATCGTCGCCGCCTTCCGCGTTCCCGCGGCCCAGGACGTCACCTTCCTTCCGAGGCCGGGAGACTTCGATCTGGTGCTCACCCCGGCGTTCGCGGTCTCGCTGGTCTACGTCGCTTTCGCCTACACCGGCTGGAACGCGGCGATCTATATCGTGGGCGAGATGGAGAATCCGAACCGGCACCTGCCGCGCGCTCTCTTCACCGGAACCGTGGTGGTGCTGGGGCTCTACGCGCTCGTGAACTACGCCTTCATGCGCACCGTTCCCTTCGTGGTTCTCGAGGGGCAGATCGAGGTCGGCTATCTCTCCGCCTCGCGGATCTTCGGCGAGACCGGAGGCGCGGTCATGGCGGTTACCATCGCCTTGATCCTCACGTCCACCATCAGCGTCATGATCTTCGTCGGGCCACGGATCGTGCAGGTGATGGGGGAGGACTTCCCGCTCCTCGCCAAGCTGTCGATTCGGAGCGAAAAGGGAATCCCCGTTTACGCCATCCTCGTCCAGACCCTGATCACCCTCGCGTTCATCTACACCGCGACGTTCCAGCAGGTGCTGCTGTACGCCGGGTTCACTCTGAACCTGATCACCGCGGTCACGGTCGCGGGAGTTTTCGTGCTGAGACGGAGCGAGCCTTCCATCGAAAGGCCGTACCGGACCTGGGGCTATCCCTGGACCCCGATCCTGTTTCTCCTGCTGAGCGGATGGAGCCTGGTGTTCATGCTGATCGACCGGCCGCAGGAATCTCTCGCCGGTCTTCTGACGCTGAGCGTGGGCCTTCTGATCTACCTCCTCGACTACGCGAGGGGACGATTGTCGGTTACCGCTCGGAGCTGAGCGTAGACTGCATCCGTGCCGCGGGGCCCCACCCCCGCGGCCTGAAGATTGCCGGCGGCCCATTCGGTTTCGACGAAGCCTTGGCGAAGTCGAATGCTCGCTCGCGCAGGCTGCAGACGCATTTTTCCGCAGCCTGACTAGAGCGGGCGCTTTGGGAAGATCATCGTCCGCCACATGTGCGCCACCGGGCTTCCGTCGTAGCCGAGTCCTTCCGGCGGATTCTTGAAATTCCGGCCGATGATGTCGATGAACGGGTCGAGGCTCACCTGCTTCGCGGGATCGAAGGCGTACTCGTCGTTCATGGTGATGTTGCGCGCTTCCATGTACCACTTGTGGGCCTTCGCCTGCTCGTGCGCCTGCCTGAGGTACTCGTCGGGCTCGTAGTCCTTGCCGAACATCCGGTTGTACATCTCGGGATACTCGTAGCCCACGGCGGGATCGGGGAAGAACCGGAGCGCCTGGTGGTAGCGGATGCCCCAGGAGATGCGCTCGTCGACGTAGGGCTCGATCATCTGCGCGCACCAGTAGCCGTGGTCGGGCCGCACCAGGTTCGAGACGGAGATGTCGTGAAGGAGGCAGGCCATGATCGTCCTCTCGGGCATGCCGACCTCCATGGCCCGGGCGGCGCTCTGGAGCACGTGGCGCGCGGGGGCGAAGCGCAGCCGGTAGAAGTCGACGAGCGTCGGCTTTTCCGGCATGAGAGGCAGATCGTCGTTCTCGGTGTTCGATCCCATCCGCGGCTTCTTCGCATCCTGAGCGGCTCGGTCCAGCTCCTGGATCATGGCCGTCTCCAGCGCTTCCGCCTTCCGGGCGGGAGACATGAGCTCGACGGCGCCGGCCCCTCCGACCGCGGCAAGGAACGTTCTTCGATCCATCGCTACCTCCCTTGCAAACTCCGCTTCGGCGACTATAAGGTCAGTCGAGCGCGGGAGTCAAAGCATCAGTCTCAGTCATCAGCCACAGTCATCAGTCATCAGTAAAGGAGCGTTCTCTATGCGTCGTCATTTCGTCTCGGCGACCCTCGTCGTCCTGCTGTTCGGGTCTGGATTCGCCGCGGGAGCGTTCTTCGCCCCGCAGGACATGAGTCTCTCCGGTCACGTCTACGAGAGCCCGACGAGCGGGACTCAGATCCGGATGCTGCTCGACGAGGCGAATCTCGGAGGTAAGGAGATCGAGATCGGGGAGATCACGTTCCCCGCGGGCGTCAACTCCGGAGAGCACCTCCACGGCGCGACCGAGATCTTCTACGTGCTCTCGGGCGAGCTCGAGCACGTGGTCGACGGGAAGAGCCATCTCCTGAAGCCGGGGATGCTGGGATTCGTCCGCCCACCCGCGAAGGTGAACCATGTCGTTACCGGCAAGGAGCCCGTGAAAGCACTCGTGATCTGGGCCCCGGGAGGCGAGGGACACCGCATCGTCGAACGCTGGAAGAAGATCCAGTAACGTTAGGTGAGCTCGATGGAGGGCGGAGTCTCAAAGCGAAGGCGCAAAGACGCGAAGAAACAAACAGGAAAATACAAAAAGGGGGACCAATCGGGACTGGAAGAAGCTCGCCGCTGCGGAGAGCGACGCGATTCGCCGCATCATCTCCATTTCTTCCCATTTCCCCTATCCCCCGTTGCCTGGATTTCCTTTGCGCCTTTTTCGTCCTGGCGTTTGATTCCCCTCCTCCCCCTTGGATCCGGTGCTTCGTACCTTTATTCAAAAAAATGGAGGCCATAGGATGGGCGGGTCGGGATAGAAAGTACGCGCTTAGAGCCAAATGCTTTGAGGTCAGGGAGATACTTCAACGTGGCGCCACTCGACCCGTCCGCTGCGTATTGGCGCGAGAATTGCTGTTAGCCCATGGTTGACAACCGGTCGGTGAAACAATATTCTCACCGCCGGTCCGAAACCGTTCGGAGAAGACGGGATTCGCATTTTTATGGAGACGAGGCCCCAAAAGGGATGTCCGAGTGCCGTGAGCGTGCGAAGCCGAAACCTCCCGTGGCGGGGAGCACCTCTTCTTCAGTCCGGCTGCTTCATTCACAATCAGGAGGGACTTGCATGAGAGCCTTCATTCTCAAGGTCATTGGTCTCATGCTCCTCGTACCTGCTCTGGCGTCGTCGCAGACGTTCCAGGGCGGCGTTCGAGGGGCGGTGCGGGATGCCGACGGCGGCGTCTTGCCTGGGACCACGGTCACGCTGACGAATGCCGATACCGGCGTCGCTCGCACCGCGGTCACGAACGATCGCGGTGAGTATGTTTTCTCGAGCGTCGCCCCCGGCAATTACAACCTCGGGGTCGAGCTGAGCGGATTCGCGCCCTACCGGCGCGAGGGGCTCATCGTCGGCGTCCAGACCTTCCTGGTGCAGGACGTCTCGCTTCAGGTCGGAGGGATCGCGGAGTCGGTGACGGTCACCGGTGAGACGCCGCTGATCGAGACGGCGAACGCGAACGTCGCGTCGGCCATCGACAAGGCTCAGCTCGAGGTGCTGCCGACTCCCGGACGAAACGTCTTCATCTTCGCGGTGACGACGCCGAACATCGTCCATACGGGCGACCCGGTCTTCGTGCGCCAGCAGG
The DNA here is from genome assembly GCA_036820975.1 of Acidobacteriota bacterium. GTDB lineage: Bacteria > Acidobacteriota > Vicinamibacteria > Marinacidobacterales > SMYC01 > DAISKN01. The sequence goes on from DAISKN010000384.1 coordinate 3,516, forward strand.
ATCAGACGAACTCGACGCTCCTGTCTCTCGGCGGCGGTCCTCTCCGCGGAAACCACTACACGTTGGACGGCGTCGGCATCACCGACATGAGAAATCGTTCGGTCATCATTCCCGGCATGGAAAGCGTCGAGGAGATGAAGGTTCAGGTGAACACCTATGACGCCGAGGTCGGAAGGACCGGGGGCGCGGTGTTCAACACCATTCACAAGACCGGAACCAACAACTGGTCGGGAAGCGGGCTCTATCAAAACCGGCCCAAGTTCGGACGCAGCCCCACGTTCTTCGAGAGCGAGAAGGGCGGCGGAAGCGGCGAAAAAGGCGACGCTCCCTGGAATCTGTACGGCGGGTCCTTCGGCGGACCCATCGCCCGCGACAAGGCGTTCTTCTTCGCGAGCGCCGAGGGGTACAAGGGGACCGACCTGCGCAACGACGTCATGACGTTCCCCTCGCTGGCGATGGCGAACGGAGACTTCTCCGCTTTCGGCCGCCCGATCTTTAACCCCTTCTCGACCGACGCGGCAGGAAACCGCGCGGCTTTCCCGGGGAACGTAATTCCCTCGAACCTCATCGATCCCGTGGGCCGGAACCTCGCGCTCCAGCTCGCGCAGGTCGGTCAGGCCGGGGGCTGCCCGGCGCAATCGTCGGAGCCCTGCAACGTCGGCGCCACCGCGGTCCTCGACAACATCGCCTACCAGTGGACGACGAACGTAAACGCCTCGGTCACCGATAACTGGCAGATGAGCGGCACCTGGATGTTCTACGATTCGGAAGAGCCGGCGAACAAGTACTACGCGGCCATCGCCGGCGAGATTCCGGTGTTCGATTCCGGGGCCGCGACCCTGTTCCGCCGGGCCTACGTCCTCGCGCTGAACAGCACCCACATCATGAACGACAGCGACGTTCTTACGCTGCGGTACGGCTGGACCTATTTCGACGACTCCACCAGCAACCCGGCCTTCTCCAACGCCGACGCCCGCGCCCTCGGGTTCCAGGGCAGCTGGCTCGACCAGCTCAACGTCGTTCAGTTCCCTTACATCATCACGTCTGGCTACGGCGACCCGAGCGCGAGCAGCCACGGGAGCTGGACCTCGAACGACATCCAGTGGAAGTCGCAGGAAGTGAGCGGCACCTACTCCAAGTTCGTGGGATCGCACACCCTCAAGTACGGAGCTTCGTGGCGCCGCATCGGCCTCGATTCTCTGAACTTCCGGTATGGCTTCCAGTTCGAGTTCGACGAGGATTTCACCTCGGGACCGAACCCGAGGAGTCCCGGCGCCGGATCGGGGGATTCCGTGGCATCGCTGCTCCTGGGAACACCGGTTTTCGGTGATGCGACGGTTCCGACGCCCGCGAACTTCGCTCTCGACTACTTCGGCGGATTCGTTCAGGACGACTGGCGCGTGAACGAGAAGCTCGTCCTGAATCTGGGTCTCCGTATCGAGCACGAGACCGGGCTCAGCGAGTCCGAGGATCGGTTCACCGTGGGGTTCAGCCGCGACGACGCTTTCCCGATACAAGTGTCGGCACCCGCCGGGATCGGAAACGCGCCTGGATTCCCGCTCCGAGGCGGCCTCGTGTACCCCGGTCAGCTCGGTCTGGGCAACAGCCAGTGGGATCCCCCCGGCATCAAGCTTGGGCCTCGCGCGGGCTTCGCCTATTCACTCGATGAAAAGACAGTGATCCGGGGCGGCGTCGGCGTGTACTGGGCACCCTATGCACTTCAGGGGACGAGCACCAACGCCACCGGGACGATCGGCTACACCGCGGTCACGAACTACTTCCCGAGCTCGGATGGCGTGACCCCCGCCGGACAACCCGGCGGCGGCCGCGGCTCCCTGGCCGATCCCTTCCCGTCCGGCCTGAACGAGCCCACCGGAAACTCCCTGGGACAGCTCCAGAACGCCGGCTCCACGGTGCACTTCAACGACCAGTTCCGAGAGTCGCCTTACATCACCAAGTGGTCGATCGACTACCAGAGGGATGTCGGCGACAACCTCGCCTTGAAGGTCGGCTACGTCGGTAGCAAGGGCTCGCAGCTCGCAATCGGCGGGACCAACGACTCGCAGGTCAACATCAATCAACTCGATGAGTCCTTCCTCGGCCTGGGGTCCGCGCTCGACGAGCAGCTCCCGAATCCCTTCTTCGGAAACCCGGCGTTCGGTGCGTTGTCGGGCCAGGAGACGCTGCCCCGCGGTCAGCTCCTCCGGCCCTACCCGCAGTTCCGGGACGTCATGGCTCACCACGTGAGCGATGCTCGTTCCTCCTACAATGCGCTGCGGTTCGAGTTCGAGAAGCGGTTCCGCGGCAACTGGGGCGCTCGCGTGAATTACACGTTCTCCAGCCAGAAGGACAACATCTATGAGAGCAACACCCTGACCGAGGACGAGGAATCCGTGGTGTTCATGAACAGCCGGATCGACGACGACTTCGGTCCCTCGCGGATCGAGTCGCCCCACTGGCTGAACCTGAACCTCCTGTACCGTCTCCCGAGTCCCGACGGCGGCGTCGCCGAAACGGTTCTTGGTGGATGGTCGATCTCGACCGCCACCTTGTTCCGCGCGGGATTCCCGCTCACGGTCAAGCAGGCCTCGAACAACCTCGGAAGCCAGTACGGGTTCGACCACCAGAGGCCGAACCTGACGGGCACCGACCCCAGCGTCTCGGGGAACATCGAGGATCTCGCGGCTTCGGGCACGCCCGTCGTCAACGGCGCGGCGTTCACCAACGCCCCCGCGTTCACCCCGGGCGACACCCCGCAGACCATCACCGACGCGCGGAGTCCCAAGCTCGTGAACTGGGACGTCTCGTTCGACAAGACGACGTCGATCGGCGGGGACGCCAACCTGATCCTCCGTTTCGAGATGATCAACATCTTCAACGGAGTCAACTGGCGCGGACCGTTCTCGCAGTTCGGAGCGTCGAACTTCGGGCAGATCCCGGGTGTGCGCGGATTCCCGCGCATCTTCCAGTTCAACGTCAAGGTGACCTTCTAAGTCTTCTCTAGTTCCCGAGGGCGGGCCCAAAAGGCCCGCCCTTTTTTTGTGTAGACTGCCTCGAGGTGAGCAAGAAGAAAAAGAAGCGCCTCGCTCGGGAGCCGGTGCCACGGGGGAGGCGATGGCTCTGGACCGCCCCCCTTTTCCTCGCCGCCGCCGGTGCAGGCCTTTTCTTCCTCGCGCGGTCCTCGTCCCCTCCCGTCCCCGAAGTCGACGTGTCCGCGATGGAGCCGGCCGTCGCCGCGAAGATCCTCGATCACCTCGAGAA
>DAISKN010000385.1:0-6776 GCA_036820975.1 Acidobacteriota bacterium
AGGGAGCTTTCAGGAGAAACGGCACGTGCATCGTGGCGTCGTAGATGAAGAAGCCGTGCGTGGTCTCTTTGTGCTGCCCCAGGCTCTCGCCGTGGTCGCCGATGAAGATCACCAGGGTGTCCTCCTCGAGCCGATTCTTCTCGAGCCAGTCGAAGAGCTCCCCCATGAGGCTGTCGAGGTAGGCGATCTCTCCGTCGTAGCGGGCACCCGGGTAGCCTTTGTAGCGGGAGAGAAACGGCTCCGGCGGTTCGTAGGGAGTGTGCACGTCGTAGAAGTGCATCCAGGCGAAGAACCGATCGTCCTTCACCTCCTCCATCCACTTCAGACCCTCCGCCAGCACCTCTCCGCCCCGCCTCTGCACCGTGTCGAGGCCCACGTTCTCGAACTTGTTCAGATCGAAATCGTCCCAGTAGTGATCGAACCCCTGGTTCAGGCCCCAGCGGGAGTCCAGAACGAAGGCCGCGACGAAGCCGCCCGTCTTGTAGCCGTTCTCCTTGAGCGTCTCCGCGAGCGTCACCTGATCCTGGCCGAGGTAGTAGCCGCCGTTGTCGCGGACGCCGTGGTGCATGGGGTAGGTGCCGGTGAACATCGAAGAGTGCGCGGGAAGCGTCAACGGAACTACGGTCGTCGCCTGTTCGAAAACGACTCCGGTCGCCGCCATTCGATCGATGTTCGGCGTCTCCACCTTGTCGTAGCCGTAGACCGGAAGCCGGTCGGCGCGGAGGGTATCGGCGGTGACTAGGATGACGTTGAGGGGCCGGCGGGCTTCGGGAACGAATCGAGGGACGAGCTTCAGGGCGATCGCGAGCGCCGCGGCGAGCGCGGCGATGCCTAGAATCGGCTTCCAGGGAATGCGGCGCGGCTCCCGCGGCGCTGCCTTTTTCCGCTCCTTCCGTCCCATGGCCCTGATTCTAGCGTGGCCCCAAACAGAAAGGGGTGGGGCCCGAAGGCCCCACCCCGGCGGGATTCGCTCTCGGTTAGAAGTGGAGCTTCACACCGATCATCGCCCGCATCGGGTCGATGAACGTGGCGCCCGCGCCGAAGTTCTCGCTGAAGACATTTCGGCTGACGAGGCTTTCCCCTGCCTTCTCCTGAAAGAGGTTCAAGATGTCGGCCAGCACCTCGATCCTGCCGTCCTCGCCGAACCGGAAGATCTTGGAGATTCGGAGGTCGAGGAGGGTCTGCGGCTCCAGCCGGTGGGCTCCCAGCGGGTCGACGTAGATCTGTCGTCCGCCCTGAGGGAGAGAAACCTGGGCCTGCCCGCCGTAGGGCTTACCCGTGAGGTACTGCACTGCGGCCCCCACGAGAACGTCCACCCCCGGGATCTCGTAAGCGGTCTGCACCCGGAACATGTGGGTGCGATCGTTCAGGAGCTCACCCGTCGCGTTGGTAAGGTCGTTGGGATCCCGCCCGAAGCGCGAGTTGGAACCGGCGAAGCTGGCGGAAGACTGGGTGAAGTTCGGCGGATTTCCGTTGGAAACCATGAGCCCCTCGGCCTTCGAGAGGGTGTAAGACATCACCGCTTGCCAGCGATTCGACCACCGCTTGTTGAACGTCAGCAGAAACCCGTTGTACTCGCTGAAGAACCCATCGGGGTTCGTGAGCTGGTAGATGCGGGCATCCGGATCGGTGAGCAGCGGACGCGTCGGTATGGTCCGACCGTCGGGTAGAGTCGCCGTGTCGGTCCCGTACTGTCCGACGATGTCCACGAAGCCGGTATAGTCGCGGCCTTTCTTGTAAACGTACGTCGCTCCGATCCCCACGTTGGCCGTCAATTCGCGGTCGAAGCCGATCGAGAACTGGTCGGTGTTCGGAGCGACGGTGTCGGGGTCGAAATCGAGGTTCGCGGTGGGGTCGGTGACGGAGACGATATCCGTGTACCCCCCTGTGTCCGGATCGTAGAACGCATAGGTGATTGGACTGAGACCGGGGTGAATGGTCGAGAGCTCTCCAGTGATGACCCGCTGGACGAAGCGCCCGTAGTTTCCGCGCAGGATGGTCCTGCCGTCCGCCGTCAGCTTCATGTTGAATCCGAGGCGCGGCGACACGTTGGTCCAGGTGAAGAGATCCCCGAGGCCCTGGATGTCGGTGTCGAGCTCGTTCCCGACGGAGTCGTACGCCGGGATGTCGGGACTGGTGGCCTGGTTGCGATCGAACCGGAGTCCCAGGCTCAAGGTCAGCCGATCGCTGGGACGGACGACGTCCTCCGCGAAAACTCCCAGCATTCTCGACTGGCCTCCGTAGGTGTAGGGCTCCCGGAAGTAGGCGTAATAGGGTTCCCCGGCGTAGTCGTAGTAATGAGCGCCGCCCGGATAGAGGTAGAACTGCCGGCTCGCTCCCGTCGTGAACTGGAATCCGAACTTGAAGTCGTGGTCGCTCCCGAGCCATTCGGTGGCGTAGTGGCTCATCTTGCCCGAAAGGGTCCACGTGCTCTGGGTGAAGGAGCCATGGCTGTAGGAGCCGCCGCTCGCGATTCCCGTCGCGAGATCCTGGTGCCACGCCTGCGTCAGGTCGGGGTTGTTCGCCCGGGCGTAGTCGTTCGGAGAGTAGAAACCCGAAAAACGCGCGTCCCAGAAGGTGTTCGGGGAGACGACGTGGGTGAGGTTCGCGATGGTCATCGACGGATTGCGCCCGCCGTAGCTCGTGACTGTCTCGAACGGATTGGCGATATCCGGGACCGTCGGGATGTCCCAGTAGTCGTCGTGGTAGGTGTTCATGAAACGCAGGTTCTCGGTGATCTGCCAGTTGATCTTCCAGAACACGCGGTCCGCTTCCCACTGCCGCGGTCCCGCGGGATCGACCCCCGGCTGGGCGTCGAAGTCCCTCTGGTACTGATAGCCGCCGAAGTACCACAGCCGGTCCTTTATGATGGGTCCCGCGGAGTGCACGGTGAAATCGCGATATCGGACTCGAGTGAACCCCGTCTCCCCCTCCGGGCAGTCGCAGTCGAGCTTGATCGGCTTGCTGGTTAGCGCGTCCGGCTGGCCGAAATAGGAAAGATCGAAACGATAGTCGTTTCCACCCTGCTTGGTCACGACGTTGAAGACAGCGCCCTGCACGTTTCCGTACTCGGCCGAAGCGCCGAGGGCCACGGTCTCGACCTCCTCGATCACGTCGGTGTCGGGATAGGGCCAGGCGCCGCCGCCAACGGGAGAGGTGAAATCGGTACCGTCCATCAGGTACACGTTGTCGTTAGTCGAGGAGCCGAACGCAGTCATCGCCGCGGAGGTTCCACTCGAGGGGCTCGTGGCCGAAACCCCGGGCGCCCACTTGAGGAAGTCGAACATGCTGAAACGGCGGACGGGAGTGTTCGACACGACCTCGCTCGTGAAGTTCGCGGAGACTCCGGTCTTCTTCGTGTCGATGATCGGGCTCTCCCCGGTCACCGTCACCGTCTCCGCAAAGGAGCTGACTTTCAGGGGTACGTCGCGCTCCGAGGTGCCGCCCACGGAGACTCGAAGCCCTTCCTCTCGATAGGTCCCGAATCCCGCGAGCGCGACCTCGAGCATGTAGACGCCCGGGGACAGGTTCGGAAATCGGAACTGCCCTCTATCGTTCGTGACCTGCGTGGACGGTCCAGCCGGCAGGGCTGGAGACGTGATGGTGGCCGTGGCGCCAGGCAGGACGCCGCCTGACTCATCCCTCACGGTTCCGAAGATGGTTCCGGTGATGACCTGCGCGGATGCGGAGGCCGAGACCATCATCGTTACCGCGAGAGCAAGACACACAAGGAAACGGATGGATTTCATGCTCACCTCGCTGGTAGGACTGGGACTGGACTGCATATGAAGCTAACCGTCCGGTCGGTCGACTTCGCTTGACAGACGGAGCAAATCGCGTTCCAGCGCGGGATTCTATCTAAGTGTCTGTTTCGAAAGCAACTTCTAACCAGGGACCGGCCGGGCGTGTTCAAAATTTTGGATGCAGGTCCAAGGCCGTGGATTAGTTGGGCTCGACGTCGCCCGTCTGTCGCGTAATCTCCTCGTACCGGGCGAGGGCTGCTCTCGCTTCGTCCCGCCGCCCGGCCCGCAGGTAGGCCTGGCCGAGATAGAAGTGGGCCTTCGCGTAGCGAGGGGAAAGCGAGACCGCGAGCTCGAGCTCGCGTGTCGCCGAGACGAGATCGTTGTTGTCCATGTAGAGAGCCCCCAGAAAGCAGCGGGCTTCTGCCAGGTTGGAATCGATTTCGATCGCGCGCTTCAGCTCCCGCTCCGCGTCTTCTCTCCGGTCGAGCTTGATGAGCGTCCTGCCCAGACGGTAGGGCGGCTGGGCCCAGGAGGGCGAAAGCTGCCCGGCGCGTCGATAGAAGTCGAGCGCGTTCTCGAAATCCGGCTTGCGCTCGTAGGCGTAGCCAAGGGCGAGAAGACCTCCCGGCTGGTCGCCGGAAAGCGTCCTCGCTTTCTCGAAAGCCTCGATGGCTTTGTCCCACCACTGCAGCCTGAGACAGCTCGATCCGAGCTGTCCCCAGGTGGAAGCGTCCGCAGGCGCGATGGCCAACGCTTTCTCGAAGGCCTCGACCGCTTCGACGCTGCGCGATGCCTTGAAGAAAGCGTTCCCGAGGTGGCGGTGGAGGTCGACGTTCCCGGGGTCGACCTCGGCGGCGGCGCGATACTCCGCGAGAGCGCGGTCGATCTCGCCCATGGCGGCGAGGAGGATCGCCGGCCTCTCGATGGAAACGAACGTCTCCCCCTCGAGGACGGCGCCGTCGAGGAGCTTCGCCCGCGTGTGAGAGTCGGGGATCCGCCGCACCAGCTCTTCCCCCTCGCCACCCTCGATGCGCGCCAGGAGGAGAAGCGGTAACAGGATTTCGGGCGCTCCCTCCCCGGCCTTTGAAAGCTCCGTTCGCGCCTCTTCCGCATTCCCCGAGAGCCAGAGGACCTCCGCGAGGTAGATTCGCGCGGGGACGAAGCCCGGATCCTTCGAAAGGATCTCACGATAGGCCGCCGCGGCGTCCTCCCATCGGCCTTCCTTCTGGCGGGAGACGGGCCGGTCGATATCCTGCGACGACGCGAGGAGAAAAAGCGTCGCCGCGAGAACGCTCATCTCGCGAGGCTAGTCCCGCGCGGTGGGGCTGTCAAGGTAAGATCCGACACTGGATGTTCCTCCTCGCCCTACTGCTCGCGTCCGAGCCCCGGTTCGTCGATCGCGCCTTCGAGCGAGGCCTCGATCTGGTGGTGACGTTCGGCTCCGAGGAGAAGAACTACATCATCGAGAGAACGGGAACCGGCGCCGGCCTCGCGGATTACGACGGCGACGGGGATCTCGACGTCTATCTCGTGAATGGCTCGCTCCTCGATCTCCCTCCGGGCCAGCCTCCTCCGAGCGACCGGCTGTACCGAAACGACGGCGGGGCACGCTTCATCGACGTGACCCGTGAAGCCGGTCTCCTCGAGGCCGAGTGGGGCGCGGGGTGTCTCTTCGCCGACTTCGACAACGACGGCGACCCCGACCTCTTCGTTTCCAATTTCGGGCCCAACGTCCTCTACCGCAACAACGGCGACGGCTCGTTCACCGACGTATCGCGTGAAGCTGGAGTCCACGATCCGCGATGGGGGGAGGGCGCGGCCGCCGGGGACTTCGACGCCGACGGATTTCTCGATCTGGTGGTCGCCAACCACGCGGTCTTTGACCGCAACGCGCCCCCGGAGCAGAACTGCTACTGGAAAGGGGTGAAGGTCTCCTGCGGGCCGCTCTCTCACCCGCCCGAGACCCATCTTCTCTACCGCAACCGCGGAGACTTCACGTTCGAGGATGTCTCGCTCGCCTCAGGGGTCGCTCTCAAACGCGGGTACGGCTTCGGCGTGGTTCTCGACTACTTCGACGACGACGAGCTCCTCGACATCTACGTCGCCAACGATCTCACCGAGAACTTCCTGTTCCTCAATCGAGGGCGGCTCCAGTTCGAGGACTTCGGCGCGCTGTCGGGAGCGGCCTACGTCGAAGGGGGGAGGCCCCAGGCGGGGATGGGGGTCGACTCCGGCGACTACGACGGCGACGGAAGGCCGGACCTCTACGTCACCAACTTCTCCGACGACTACAACACCCTTTACCGCAACGACGGCTCGGGCCTCTTTTCCGATGTCACCTATCGAGCGCGCCTCGGCGAGCCCACGTTTCCATACCTCGCCTGGGCGACGCGATTTCTCGACGTGGAGCACGACGGGGATCTCGATCTGTTCGTGGTGAACGGGCACATCTGGCCCGAGGTCGACCGCGTAGCGAGCGGAACCTGGTACGCGCAGTCGAATCAGCTGTTCCTCAATACCGGGGAGGGAACGCTCGTCGAGGCGTCGACAGAGGCCGGGCTCCTGGAGAAACGCCTCGGCCGCGGCGCCGCCTTCGGGGACGTCGACGAGGACGGAGACGTCGACGTGGTCATCGCCAACATGCACGCGCTTCCCACACTTCTGTTCAATGAGACCACGGAGAAGGGCCATTGGATCCAGCTTCTCCTGGTGGGCCGAACTTCCAACCGGGACGGCGCGGGCGCGCGGGTCAGCGTAAGCGCGTCAGGAAGAAACCAGAGGCAGACGGCGAAGTCGGGAGGCGGTTACCTATCGAGCCACGACCCCAGACTGCACTTCGGGCTGGGGAAGAGCACCTCCGCCGAGAAGATCACCATCCGGTGGCCTTCGGGAATCGAACTGAGCCTTGGCGCGCTCCAAGGGGACCGAGTGTACGTGGTCTTGGAAGGCGTGGGCCTCCTCGACCCCGACTAGCCGAACTCGAGTCCCTGGGCCAGGGGAAGGTCCTTCGACCAGTTGATGGTATTGGTCTGC
>DAISKN010000386.1:0-6766 GCA_036820975.1 Acidobacteriota bacterium
CGCCTTGATCGAGTCCTTCATCTGGTTGAGGAACCGCTCGACGGGGTCGCCGACCGGGGCCCCGCGACGATGGAGGCCCGGAGGAAGGGCCTCGACGAGTTTCGGGAGCGCCTCCGCAGAATCGACGCTTCTTCCTGGAGCGTGCCCGAGAAAGTGGATTACCTCCTCGTCTGGGCGAAGCTGAACGCGCTCGCGTTCGACCACCGGGTGATGAAGCCCTGGGCGCGGGACCCCATCCTCTATCTCGACGACGTGAGCGAAATCCCCTACGCCGAGGTGCCTCTACCGCCGGAAAGGAAGGCGGAGCTACAGGCGAGGCTCGCGACCGTTCCCAGGGTCATGGCCCAGGCCCAGGCGAACCTCACGGAGGCGAACGGCGAGCTCGCGAAGCTCACGCTCTTCTACCTCGAGAACTTCGACGGGGTCGGCCAGGGCGAGCCCTATCGCGACCAGCCTCCCGAGGGCACCATCGGGTGGTATCGGGATCTCTGCGGGCGGCTGAAGGAGCACCATCCGGATCTGGTCCCCGCCTGCGAGGCGTCGGTCACCGCGGTTTCCGGCTACCGGGACTGGTTGCGGGCGAACGTCGACAAGATGCCCCAATCGGCCGCGATCGGGATGGAGAACTTCAACTGGTACCTGACGCACGTGCGCCTCCTTCCCTACGACGCGGACGATCTGATCGTGCTCGGGGAGAGGGAGCTGCACCGCTACCGGCTGAACTACATCGTCGATCGGAACCGGAACAGGAACCTCCCCGAGCTCGATCTCACCCGGTCCCGGGAGCAGCACGAGCAACGCACCCGGGAAGCCGAGGAGCAGATCCGGGCGACGGTCGCGCAGCAGAATCTCATGACCATCCCCGGTTACGTCCCGGAGTCTTTCGAGACCGACGTGTTCTTCAGCCCACGGGCTCTGACCAAGCGGCACTTCTGGGAGGAGATCCAGTTCAGAAACGCGCTCAACAACCACATCCACGCCTCGATCCCGGGACACCGCTTCGACGGCCGCCTGCGGCAGGAGCTCACGAACCCCATCCGCAAAACCTATCGCGACACCGAGCGCGGCGAGGGATGGGCGACGTACCTCGAGGAGCTCTTCGTGCAGGCGGGCCTGACCGACGAGAATCCGCGCGCACGCGAGCTCTTCTGGGTGGCCCTCATCAAGCGGGGAAGCCGGGTCTTCGCCGAGACGGGAATGCACGCGGGGAAGATGTCCATCGACGACGCCAACGCCTACATGATCGACTGGGTCCCGTTCATGGAAGAGGACCTCGGGCGGTACGACCTCGTCGGCTACCTGCGCCGGCCGGGCGCGGGAAGCGCTTACCTCGTGGGTAAGATGCAGATCGAGAAGCTCATCTCGGAGCGGGCGTTCCAGCTCGGCGACGCCTTCGAGCTGGGGAAGTTCCACGACGAGTTCCTCTCGAAAGGCATCATTCCGGTGACGCTCATCCGCTGGGAGATGACCGGCCACGACGACGAAGTCACGAAGCTGTGGTCGGAGGTGGTGGGCGCTTCCTGATGCGGCGGGAGGCGTAGAACATCGGCGCCAGCACCAGCGCCGGGAGCACGATCAGCAGGAGGAAGCTCGACCAGGGAAGGCCCAGCATCGCGGTCAGCCGGCGATTCGCGACCGTCTTCGCGCGGTCTTCTCGGCGTCGATCCCGCCGCGCTCGTCGAGGACGACGCCGTAGTCTTCGAGAGCCTTCCTGCGGCTCACGTAGCCGTCCAGGAAATCGCGGCGGACGTCCTCGGGATCGCGCTCGAGCGGATCTCCGTAGCCGCCGCCTCCTCCGGTCTCGCAGACGAAGCGGGCGCCCTTGCCCAGAGGAAGCTGCTCCACTTTCAGAATCTCGAGGGAGTCTTTCCCGTCCGACGGGAACACCGTCACCCGGGGCCGGGCTCCGTCGCCGCCACCGAAGAGACCCCACTGGGGAGTGAGCGCGCGATCGAAGTGAAGCGTGAGCCGGCAGTCGGACTCGACTTCGTACTCCTTCACGACGTTCAGGCCCCCCCGGTGCTTCCCCGGCCCCCCGCTGTCCCGGCCGAGGCGGAAGCTCCTGACCCGGAGCGGGAATCGGCTCTCGAGCGTCTCCACCGGCACGTTGCGAAAGTCTCCGGCGGCGGAGTGGATGAGGGCGCTCTCGCCGTCGCCATCGGCGCAGGCCCCCCACCCTCCGTCGAGGGCTTCGCCGCTGACGAAGAGCTCGCCGCTTCCGAGGCGCTTCCCCATGACGAACACGTTCCACGAGTCCCCGGGGAGACCCGCGGCCACGTTCCGCGGAAGCACCGGCGCGAGAGCCTTGATGACCAGATCCAGCATCAGCATTCCCGGGTGCGGATGCATGCAGGCCGCGGGCTCGAGCGCGGCGAACACCGAGCCCGGCTCCGCGATCACTTTCAACGGGAGAAAGCTCCCGTGATTCACCTCGGGTCGGGGGCTCGGGAACAGGAAAGCGAGAGCGAGCCGGGCGGCGGACACGGTATTGGGAAATCCGCAGTTCACGTTTCCGCGGCACTGCTTCGCCGAGCCCGTGGTATCGATGGTCATCTCGTCGCCGGCGACGGTCACGGTCACTTTCACGCGAATGGGATCGCGGGTCACGAAATCGTCGTCGGCATGGCCCTCGGCCTCGTAGACTCCGTCGGGAATCGAGGCGATGAACTCCCGGTATTTCTTCTCCGTGGCCTCGAAGATCTTCCGCGTGCATCCGCGGACGACGTCGAGCCCGAAGCGGCGGATGAGCTCGCGGTAGCGCCGCTCTCCCATGCGGGCCGCGGCCACCTGGGCGCTGAGGTCTCCCATCAGCGTCTTGGGAGCGCGGCTGTTGAGGAGCAGCAGGTCGAGCACGTCCTGAACCCACTCTCCCTCCGAGAGGATCTTCGTCGCACCCCAGCGCACGCCCTCCTGGAAGATCTCGGTGGTGTTCACGGGGAAGCCCGGCTCGGCCATTCCCACGTCCAGCCAGTGGGCCCGGATGGCGGCGAAGCCAACGACCTCTCCCCGGTACGTGAGCACGCTCACCACGTCGACGTCGTTCAGATGGCCGCCGGTGATGTAGCTGTCGTTGACGGTGAATACGTCGCCTTCCTCGAGGCGGTCGAGCCCGTACTTCTCGATCACCGCTTTCACTCCCGAATCGAGCCCACCGATGAAGAACGGATGCCCGGGCGCCTGCCCGAGAGTCTCCACCCGCTCGTTGAAGAGCGCGACCCCGTAGTCGTGGCTCTCGTAGATCACGGGAGAGAACGCGCTTCGCCCGAGCGCCGCGCTCATGTCCTCGGCGATGGCGTTGAAGGCGTTGCGTATCACCTCGGTCGAGATCGCGTCGATTCCGGCGCTCATCGGATAGCCCCCTTGCGCTCGATGCGGAGGTTCTTGAACCGGTCCAGACAGACCTGGAAACCCGGAGGAATCACCGTGGTCGCCGAGGTCTCCTCCACGATCGCCGGCCCTTCGATCACGTCTCCGTCGGGGATGCGGCTTCTCTGGATGAAAAGGGCGTCCCGCGGCTCGCCGTCGAAGACGGTGCGCCGCTGAAGAGGCTTGCGCGCGCCCTCTTCCTGCGAGGCGAGAAGGGGCGCCCGGCTCATGATCTCCTTTTTTCCGAGGACACCGGTGCCCTCGACCCGCAGGTTCACCGTCTCGACGTCCTCCGCCAGGTTCTTGTGGCCGTAGGTTCGCTCGTACTGCTCGTCGAAGAGCGGTTTGAGCTCCTCCACGGAGGTCAGTCCGTCGGTGAGGGGCACGTTGATGAAGTACTCCTGGCCCCGGTACCTCATGTCGAGAGACCTCTTGAACTTCATGTCCGAGGGGGTGACCCCCTCGGAGGTCAGAAGCTCCCTCAGGCTCTCCTCGAGCTGGGAGAACGCGCGATCGAGGTCCTCCGCGCGAAGCTTCTCGAGGCCGACGATGAACGTCTGAGAGAGATCGTGGCGGAGGTCGGAGGTCAACATCCCCCAGGCGGAGAAAGCGCCCGCCGCCCGGGGAACGATCACGTGGTCGATCCCGAGCTCGGTCGCGATGAACGCCGCGTGCATCGGTCCGGCGCCCCCGAAGGCCACGAGCGCGAAACCGCGCGGATCGATTCCCTTGGAGACGGTGACCGAGCGGATGGCGTTGGCCATCTGGGAGTTCACCACGTCGACGATGCCCTCCGCCATCGAGTTGCGGGAAAGGCCGAACGTCGCCGCGAGCCCCTCGATGGCCGCCTCGGCGCGTTCGCGCGAGAGACGCATCGCGCCTCCGAGAAATCCGTGGGGGTCGACTCGGCCCAGCACCAGATTGGCATCGGTCACCGTGGGCTCCGTTCCTCCGCGGCCGTAGCAGGCGGGGCCGGGCATGGCCCCGGCGCTCCTCGGTCCCACGCGGAGCGATCCGGAATCGTTCCAGGCGACGCTGCCGCCGCCGGCTCCGATGGTGTGGATGTCCACCATGGGAGCGAGGATCGGCAGCCCCCCGAGCTTGCGCTCCGACGTTCCCGCCGCCTTTCCCTCGACGACGAGGCTCACGTCGAAGCTCGTGCCCCCCATGTCGGTGCAGATGAGGTTGGGCTCGCCAATCTGGGCGGAGAGCGCGAGGCTGCCGACGCTCCCGCCGACCGGCCCGGATATCAGCGTCAACACTCCCCTCGAGGACGCTTCCCCGGTGTCGATGAGGCCGCCGTTCGACTGCATCAGGTAAATCTTCTTGCGGTAGCGGCGCTCCGAAAGCTCTCCTCGCAGGCTCCGCAGATACCGATCGAGGATGGGGGAGACGTAGGCGTTCATGACCGCGGTGCTGGTCCTCTCGTACTCCCGCCACTCCCGGCACACCCGGTGCGAGGGAAAAACGAACAGGTCGGGGGCTTGCTTTTCGAGGAACTCGGCGGCCTCGCGCTCGTGAAGAGGGTTCACGTAGCTGTGAAGGAAGCAGATGGCGAGCGATTCGACCCGTTGCTCGCGCAGGCTCGACAGGATCCGCGGGAACTGGCCGCGATCGAGAGGGGAGAGGATCTCGCCCGTAGCGCTCATGCGCTCGTCCACCTCGTAAACCAGGCGGCGGGGAACGAGAGGCTCGGGATTCCGGTAGTGAAGGTCGTACATGCGGTCGCGGCTGCCGCGCCCCATGGCATAGACGTCGCCGAAACCGCGGGTGGTGAGGAGCGCCGTTCGGACCCCTTTGCGCTCGAGAAAGGCGTTGAGCTGCGCCGTGGTGCCATGGACCAGGAGGCTCATTTCCTCGAGATCGTCGAGCTGACGGGAGAGAGCGTCGACGACGCCCCGGGAGTAGTCGGGAGGGGTCGAGGGGACCTTGGTCAGCGCGAGCCCCTCTCCATCACGATAAAGCACCAGATCGGTGAATGTGCCGCCGATGTCGATGGCCACTCGACATTTCGAGCCCGATTCGCTCATGCTCGCCCATCCATAATAATGTTGGCTCCGATGGTCAGATGATAACGAAGGCCGCCGTAGAAAGGTAACGCGGGATCGCGGTTTGCTCGGACATATTTTGCGGAGGGCGGGCCAGGCGCTCCTGGTCGCCTGGGGGGTTACCCTGCTCGCCTTCGTCACCGCCCGGCTTCTTCCAGGCAACCCCGTCTATCTCATGGCGGGGAGCCACGCCGACGAACGAACGCTCGCGGAGCTGGAAAGACGCCACGGACTCGACCGGCCGATCGTCGTCCAGTACGTCCTCTACCTGCGCGACCTCACTCGCGGCGATTGGGGACGGGCCTGGACGACGTCGAATCCGGTGCTTGAGGACATCGCGCAGAGATTTCCCGCCACTCTGGAGCTCTCCCTTCTGGCCCTCGCGGTTTCTCTTCTCGTTGCCCTCCCGCTCGGCATCGCTTCCGCCAACAAACCCGGCGCGGCGGTCGACCACTTCACCTCCGCCGTCGCGACCGCCGGCGCCGCGGTGCCGCAGTTCTGGCTCGGCCTGATGTTGATCTACGTCATCTTCTATCGGCTCCAATGGGTACCTCCTCCGATGGGACGACTCCCCCTGTCGGAAGCTCCCGCCGAGGCGACGGGGCTCCTTCTCGTCGACACCCTGCTCGCGGGAAGGGTCGACCTGTTCTGGCTCGCCTCCCGCACTCTCGTGCTCCCGACCGTCACCCTGGCGTTCGCCGTTCAGGCGCCGATCCTGAGCCTCGTCCGAGCCACGATGCGGGAGACATTGCGCTCCCCCGCGGTTCTGGCTGGACGGGCCCTCGGTCTGCGGTCGTATGCGATCCTCTATCGCCGCGCGCTGCGCCTCGCGCTCGGGCCCATCGCGAGCATGATCGGCATTTCCTTCGGATACCTTCTCGGAGGAACGGTTCTGGTCGAGACGGTGTTCTCGTGGCCGGGAATGGGGCAGTATGCGCTCTCGGCCATGAACGCCGGCGACTACGCCGCGATACAGGGAGTGGTCCTCTGGAGCGCTCTCCTGTACGTTACCGTGTACTTCGCCCTGGACACCCTGCAGTTGATCCTCGACCCGAGGACCAGGGTTTGACTCCGGACCCGCGAGGGCGGACGGCGCGCGCCCTTCTGCGGTCGCCTTCCTTCTGGCTTCTACTCGCCATCCTGGCGATGGCGCTCCTGGCGCCGGTTCTGAGCCCCTATGATCCAGAAGGGGTCGACGCCTCCCGCCGCTTGCTCCCCCCGTCTTTTCGACATCTTCTCGGAACCGACGGTTTCGGCATGGACATCGCCACCCGCATCCTCTTCGGCGCCCGGAAAGATCTTCTGCTGGCGTTCGCTTCCGCCGCGCCCGCGCTCGTCGTCGGAACGTTTCT
>DAISKN010000387.1:0-6367 GCA_036820975.1 Acidobacteriota bacterium
TGTTCGGGGAGATGTCGCCGATCTCGTCGAGGAAGATCGTCCCCCGCTGCGCGATCTCGAATTTCCCACGCGTGTCCCGCACCGCCCCGGTGAAGGCTCCTCGTACGTGACCGAAGAGCTCGCTCTCGAGGACGCCCTCGGCGAGTGCGGTGCAGTTGACCGCTACGAAGGGCTCCTCGCGGTTGATGGAGTTGTAGTGAATCGCGCGAGCCACGAGCTCCTTGCCCGTTCCCGACTCGCCGCGGATGAGCACGGTGGTGGTGCTCCGCGAGAGCATCCCGATCGTCTTGAACACCTCGCGCATCTGGGGCGTCCGTCCGACGATGTTGTCGATGGACCACTCGTGCGAAGCCTCGGTGACGAGGTAGTCGAGCTTCTCGTCCATCTCCTGCATGCGCTGGGCCTTGCGGATGCCGAGCAGGAGCTCGTCGTAGTCGATGGGCTTGCAGATGTACTCGAACGCCCCGAGCTTCATCGCCGTTACCGTGGTCTTCATGTCGTCGAAGGCGGTGATCATGATGACGTAGGCGTTGGGATCGATCTCGCGGATCCGCTTCAGGACTTCGATTCCGTCGATGATCGGAAGATGAATGTCGAGGATGACCAGGTCGGGCTCGATCTTCTGGAACTGCTCGACTCCCTCCCGGCCGTCGGCCGCCAGAGTGACGTCGAAGCCCTCGCTCGTGAGGTGGCTCTTGAAGGTCTGGCGGATCAGCCGGTTGTCGTCGATGACCAGGATGGATTTCATGGGGTCGAGGCCACCGTCTCCTGGGTTTCTCTCGTCGGCGCCGCTCCCTCGTAAGGAAGGAGAACGGTGACCCGGGTTCCTCGTCCAACCTCGCTCGCAACCTCGATCGCTCCCCGGTGGAGCTCGACCACCTTGCGTGCGTTCGTCAGTCCGAGGCCGGTGCCGAGACTCTTGGTGGTGAAGAACGCGTCGAAGATCGACTGCCGGTCGGTCTCTTCGATGCCGACCCCGTCGTCCTGGATGGAGACCTCGGCGACGCTCCCTTCGGGAGTGCTCCGAAGCCGGGTCTCGACGGCGATGGTTCCTCCGTGGCCCACGGCCTCGGTGGCGTTGAGGAGAATGTTGAGAAACGCCTGCCGGAGCTGGTCGCCGTCGACGACGATGGGCGCGAGCTCTTCGAACGAGGCGACGACGCGGATCTCCTTCTCCTCGATCGGCTCTTCGGCGAACCGCAGCGCTTCCTCGAGAAGGCTCTCGAGCTGGAAGCTCGATTTCGCGAGCTTGGGCGCGCGGGCGTAGCTCAGGATGTCCTTGACCAGCTTCTCGACCTGCTGGATTCCGCTCTCGGCGATTCCGAGCTGCTCCAGCTCCGTCGGCCCCAGCGCCGGATGGTGAGCGATCTTCTGGATGTTCAGCTTTACCGCCGTCAGGGGATTGCGGATCTCATGGGCCAGCGCCGTCGCCAGCCGTCCGATGGTCGCGAGCTTCTCCGCATCCATGAGCTTGCGCGACGCCTCCTCCAGCTTCTGTCGATCGTCCAGGATCTCCGCGGTCATCCGGTTGAAATTCGACGCCAGCTCGCCGATCTCGTCCCCGGAGGCGACGTCGATCCGGTGGCTGAGATCGCCCCGGGCCACGCGGATGGTCCCCTCTACCAGGCTTTCGAGCGGCCGGCTGATCCGGTTCGCGAGGAACACCGACCCCAGCGCTCCGAACGTAAGCCCCAGGAAGCCGAGGCTGATGAGTCCGATGCGGATCCTGCGGATCTCGGCGTTCACGTTCGAGAGCGAGAGTCCGAGCTTCACCGCTCCCCAGAGCTCGTCCTCGACGAATACCGGCGCCAGCACTTCGAGCACTTCCAGCGTGCGTCCGTCGTTGGTGTCGAACGTGAGCTCGCCCCGGATAACCTTTCCCCGCTCGAGCTTCCCCATCTCCGCGCCCATCTCGAAGAGCTCCGGAGGAAACAGCTCCCGCGCCTCCTCGTTCGCAGCCAGAGTCCTGGCGTTGCGGTTGAAGATGATGGCGAAGAGAACGTCCTCGTCCTCGGCGGCGTACTCCATGTTCTGCTGCAGCGCCACCAGGTCGTAGTACATCAGCCGGTTCTCGGAGAGCTGCGCCACCGCGCGGGCGACGGCGACGCCGTGCTCGGCGGCGCGCTTCTTGAGGACCGCGGTCTGCTCCTTCTCCACGAAGAAGATGACGACGCTCATGAGCAGGGTGATGAGCGCGGTCGAGCTGAGAATGAAACGGTCGCGCAGGCTCAATGGAGACAGGCGCCACATTACTTAATGCTCGCCGCGCTCTTCGCGCGGCTCGCTCCCCGCGCTCCTCGCGCGGGGAGGACGGGCCCTCCGGGCCCGTTGCCGTTCCCACCGTTTGGCGCTCGCGCTTACTCCCGTCCGGGCTCCCGCCTCCGCCCTTCGGGCTCCGGCGCGGTTTCGCCGAAGCGCTTCGCGCGAAGGCGAACGCTCCGCCGGCGCGTTCTTCACAGTTCCACCTCGGTCGAAGCGCCCTCCTCCTGGAACCAGATGTCCTTCATCTGGATGTAGGGGACCCCGAGCGGGGTCAGGTAGAAGCCGCGCACGTTCCCCCGGAGGAGGTAGCGAAGCCTTCCGTAGTCGGTGGGAATGATGGGGGCGTCCTCGAGAATGATCTCTTCGATCTTGTGATAGAGCTTGTTCCGCGTCGTGTAGCTCGTCTCCGACCAGACCTGGTCGAGGAGGCGATCCACCTCGGGGTTCGAGTACCGGAAGGTGTTCATGTAGCCCTTCGAGTGGAACAGCGGGCGGAGAAAGTTGTCGGGGTCGGGGAAGTCGGCGTACCAGGTGTTGTCGTCCAGAATCGCGCGGTGGCGGAATACCGGATCGTCGGACTTCAGGTACCGCGCGACTTCCACCAGCTTCACCTTCACCCCGACGCGGGCGAGACAGGCGACGAGACATCCGTCGCGCGCCTTCGACGCCGGCTCGCGCGGATAGATTCCCTCGCGCGTCACCGGAAGCTCGAGCGGCGGAAGCCCCTTTCCGCCCGGATAGCCCGCCTCGGCGAGAAGCGCCGCCGCTTTCTCGAGATCGTGGTCCGAGTGCGCGCCCTTGGGAATGAAGAACGGTATCCCCGGCGGCACGACTCCCGTCGCTGCCGGAGTTCCCGCGGTGATCCTGTGGCTATCGAGGAAGCTCCTCTTGTCGAGAGCGAGGTTGATGGCCCGGCGGATCCGAGGGTCGTCGTACGGGGCGACGTGGTTGGGGAAGTAGAGGTAGCGCAGAGCGAGCAGCTGCGGGGCCTCGACCGCGACCCAATCGCCGTAGCGCTCGAGCTCGTTGGTCTCCAGGCAGTCGGCGACTTCGTGGAGCGGGCGCTCGGGGTCCGCGTAATCCTTCGAGCGCCAGAGGGCGCGGAAGGTCACGGCGTCGAGGTGAGGCCGGCCCCCGAAATACTCGAGATTCGCCTCGAGTCGCACGCCCTGCCGTACTCCGTCGTGGACGGGAACGCTCGGGTCCTCCTCGGGCTCGATGAAACGCGAGAACTGGAACGCGCCGGTTCCGATGGGCGATTCGAAGAACTTCTCTCCCTGGGAGAGCACTTCCTGCTTCGGCAGGATCTTCGACGAGTACATGCTCAAGACCGAGAGCGCCGGCACGAAGGGAGTGACGAATCGGATGCGGAACGTGTCCTCGTCGAGAGCCTCGAGGCCCATCACGTGCGCGGCCTTTCCCTCGCGAAACTCCGAAGCACCCTCGATGCGGCTGAAATAATGATAGTTGTGCTCGTTCAGCCCCTTGGTCAAGAGCCGCTCGAAGCTGAAGACGCAGTCCTCGGCGGTGACTTTGCGGCCGTTGTGGAAGCGCGCGTTCTCGCGGAGCTCGAACGTATAGGTTTTGCCGTCGGGAGATATCTCCCAGAACTTGGCGAGAGCGGGAACCACCCGCAGGTGTCGATCGAATCCCGTGAGCCCGTCGTAAATCTGCTGGACGAGCATCACCTCCATCTTGTAGACCGCCTGAGCCGGGTCGAGCGTGTGAAAGCTATCGAGGAGGGGATAGCGGAAGACGCCTCCCTGAACCGGACGGCTCGCGGGCTCGTCGTTCCCGTCGAGGCGCGCGCGCAACGCGTCCTCTTTCACCAGCTTGGTCGCGAAGGCGGTCAGAAGGAACAGCCCGAGGAGGACTCCGGGGATGAGCCAGACGCGCATCCGTCGATCGGGGCGGGCGCGTTCGCCCGCCTCGTCCTGAAGCGGCGGAAGCCGAGGCTCGAAGGTTCCCGACATGTTGAACGTCCAACGCCGTGGTGAACGGCGCACGCAAATGCGAGCCGGACCCTGGCTCCCCGCCAGATTAGGTTAACCGCCTGGCCGACGCAAATAGCCGTCAGAAACGCAGGCGCCCTTCGGCGACCTCGACCGCCTGGCCGCCGACCCTCACTTCAACGGGTCCGGACTCGTCGGCATCGACCTCGACGCGGATCGCGCTCGGCCGGCCCATCTCGTATCCCTGCTCTACCAGAATGCGCGCCGTCGGCCTCGCCTCCACCACGCCGTGCTTCACGAGATAGGCGCCGAGGGCGCCCGAGGCGCTCCCGGTCGCTGGATCCTCGACGACTCCCAGCGCCGGGGCGAACATGCGTGCGTGCACCGTGCCCTCCGCCTGGACGCACTCCCGGGTGAAGATCATGAAGCAGTCCGATTCGGTCTCCTTCAGAACCTGGCGCAGGGACGCGGGGTCGAGCTCGATTCGCCCGAGGTGTTGGAGCGAGGCGGCGGGAACCATGAGCTGCGGTACCGCGGTCGAGACCACCTGAGCCCGGAGGCCTCCGGGGAGGAGTTGCTCCTCGGGAAGTCCGACCGCGGCCGCGAGGAGGGCGCGGTCGTCGTACAGGTCGAAGAAGCGCGGCGGCGACTGAGTCATCACGACCTCCTCTATCTTCCCGCCTTTGACCACGATGTCCACCGGGAGCACCGCCGCTTTGCACTCCTGGAAGATCCGATTCGTCCCCTCCTCGAGTGGAATCATGCCCCGCTCGGCGAGCACGAAGCAGGTGCCCACCACCGGGTGTCCCGCCAGGGGAAGCTCCGACGCCGGAGTGAAGATCCGCAGCCGGAAGCGCGCTTTCAGGTCGGTCGGCGGGAGAACGAACGTCGTCTCCGAGAGGTTCATCTCCTTCGCGATCGATTGCATCTCGTCGCTGGTGAGCCCCTCCGCCTCGGGAAAGATAGCGAGCGGGTTGCCGGTGAAGGGGCGATCGGTGAAGACGTCGGCCTGAAAGTACCTGTACTCTTTCATGGGCATGGCCATCGTATTCAACGGCCGCCCCCCGCTCAAGCCCGTGGTGCCACGACCTCGAGCTCCCGGGGCAGGACTTCGATCCGGACCGGCGTCCTCTGCAGAAACTCCCCATCGGCGAAGACCTCGGAAGGCTCCGCGGTCTCGATCGAAACCCAGGGAGTCCTTGCGTAAGTGACGCTCGGATGAGAGAGGTGCCCGCCGGTGAAGACGGTAGGGAACATCCGGAGAAGAGTGGTCCGCGAGATCGCTCGAACGAGACAGAGATCGAGGAGCCCGTCGTCGATGGAAGCCTCGGGTGCGATGCGCATCCCGCCGCCGTAGCGGCTCGCGTTTCCCACCGCGGCGAAGGTGATCGGCCCCTCGAACGCGCCCCCCTGGTATCGAATCCGGGCGTCCAGGGCCCGGAAGTCGAGAACCGTGCGGACGACGGCATAGCTGTAGAGAAGACTACCGGAGAGCAGAGGTGTCTCCTGCGCCCTCCGCGCGGCCTTCGCGTCGAACCCCGCGCCCGCGATCCCGAGAAAGACTCCCGACTCCGTGCGGCCGAGATCGACGAGTCGCCGGCTCCCTGCGGCGAGCGCTTCGAGCGTGTCCTTCTCGCTGCGAATTCCGATCTCGAAGGCGAAGTCGTTTCCCCGCCCCGCCGGAAGGACTGCGAGAGGTGGACGGTCGGTCCGGGGGACACAAACGAGGCCGTTCACCACCGCGTGGAGGGTCCCGTCGCCGCCCGAGACCAGGAGAACGTCGTGCTCCTCGAGTCGCGCCCTCGACGCCCGTTCGCGCATCGCCTCGGAGGAAGCGGGAGACTCGACGGTGACCCGGGCACCGCGTTCGTTCAGGAGAGATTCGAGTCCGCTCGCTCGCCGGCGCCGCGAGGCGGTGCCCGATCGAGGATTTTCGAGAAGCAGGATGCGCATTTCACTCCGAACAGAAGAGTGTAAGAGAGGAGACCTGGAGATCAATCAAGGAAACCGTGGCCGATTATCTCCCTGTCTCCTCCCGTCTCCCTGTCCCTTTTTCTTACACCAGAATCTAACCTATGCTTCGCGACGGTCCCATGGTCGCCTTCCTCTCGATCGTCGCCGTAGCCGCGTATTTCTGGCTCTGCGCCGCGTGG
>DAISKN010000387.1:6377-6758 GCA_036820975.1 Acidobacteriota bacterium
CCGGCTCGGGTTACTCACCGACGCCCCGGCGTCGATTCCGGGAGTTCTCCTCCTGGCATCGGCCGGGGCTCTCCTCCATCGCCGCCGGTCGCGCCTTTCCTGCGGCCCCGACGCGCGGACCGCGACCCTGCTCGCGTTCGTCGGCTTCCTCACGCGGCTTCCGTTCGTCTTCGAGGCCTACGGGCTCTTCAGCTCCGATGCGGCGGCGCAGGGAGTAATGGCGCTTCACATTCTCGAAGGGAAGCACCATCCCATCTTCCTCTACAACTGGTCGTACATCGGAAGCCTGAAGGCCATTCTCACCGCCGGCCTGTCTCTCCTCCTGGGCGATCCGGTGACGAGCTTCGCCGTCGCCGCGGCGCTGGTCTACGGCGCCCTCAC
>DAISKN010000388.1:0-6742 GCA_036820975.1 Acidobacteriota bacterium
CTCGCGCCCGAGCCCGTGAGCCAGAAATCACCGACGGCTCCGAGGCTGTCGCGCCAGACCGCCGTGCGGCCACCCTCGCCCGAGAGCTCGTCGGGGATGACCTCGAATCGCGAGACCACGGGGCCGATTCCGATCCAGAGGGCGGCGGCGAGAAGGACGAGAGCCACCACGACGAGCGTCCTCCTCGCGCGCTCGGTGAGATAGAGGAAGAAGGCGCCTCCCGCGGCCGCGAACGCGATTCCCGAGCGAGAGAGCGAGAACAGGAGGCTGAGTCCGATGAGCGCCACTCCGAGCCCCACCATCGTCGCCTTGGCTTTCGCCTCCTGCGCCTCGACCCGGTCCGCGGCCTTTCGCCGCCCCTCGAGCCACTGCAGGGAAAGCCATCCGAGTCCTACCAGAAGCAGCATCTCCTGGAAGAAAGCAAAGTGGTTGCGATTGCCGAAGGTTCCACTCGCCTGGAAGGCGGTGGTTGCGCCGCTTCCTCCGAGGGCGGAGAGCCACTGAACGAGACCATAGGCGCCCGAGGCGACTCCGACCAGGAGGAGAGAGACGGAAAGCCTTCTTACGCCTCTCCGTGAGGCCACGATGTGGTGGGCAGAGACGAACACCAGGACGAACGCGATCCAGAGGATCAGGTCCTGAAACGTCAGGTACGGAGTCACGCTCCAGGGCGCGAAGCCCAGCTCCCGGCCGAGTAGTGTCTCGGCCTCGCTTCGAACGGCGAGGGCCTTCGGCGACAAAACGGCGAGCGCCGCGGGCGGAAGGGGCACGAGGGAAAGCGCCACCCAGAGCGTCGCGAGCGCCAGGAGGAAGCCGAGGCCGTTTCGCCGAAAAGGATACCCGAACCAGTAATAAGGATCCCGATAGGGAGCTCTCGGGGGAGCGCTCGACGAGGGCTCGAGGATCTCGACCTCGGCCGTGCCTTTCTTCTGGCTTCGGCGGATGGCGAGGAAGCGCTGACGCTCCTCGCGCGAGGTCCGGAAGAGGACGCCGAGGAACAGCCATCCTCCGAGGAGGAGCGCTCCCATCTCGAGGAAGAAAGCGGCCCAGGGATCGTAGCCGCCGACGCCCCAGGCGGTGACGGCGACCAGCCCGGCAACGGCGAACGGCGACCAGAAAGGCAACCTATCGCCCTCTGATCGCGAGCTTCGTCAGCTCCTCGAGCTCGCGGCCGGCGTCGGCGTTCGAAGGGTCGAACCCGATCACTTCCTCGAGCTCGCGGCGCGCGCTCTCGAGGTCGCCGAGAGCGCGATAGTTCCGCGCGAGACCCAGGTAGGCGGGGGCGTAGTAGGGAGACAACGCGGCGGCCTCGCTGTAGAGACCTTGCGCCATCGCGTACTGTCGGAGGCGTCGATACTCGTCTCCGACGAGGCACAGGAGCTCGAGCGCGCTCTCCGAGGGAAGGCTCCGCTCTTCGAGGATGGTGAGAGTCTCGCGCAGGAGCTGATAGGCGCGCTCCGAATCTCCGGACCCGAGAAAATGCCGCGCGATCGCGTGAGTGGCCCGGACGATCTCTCGGCCGTTGCCGGCGTCGACCGCCGCGTCCCGCCACTTCGCCGCCGCAAGGCGCGTGAGCTCCGGCTCTCCCCACTTCTCGGCGTAGTAGGCAATCCGCTGGCGCAGCTCGAGGGTCGCGGCAGTCGCCAGGAACTCCGTCAGAAGCCGCGCGCGGACGTTCCGGTCTCCGGGAGTGCGGTCGACCGTATCGAGCACCAGCGCTTCCGTGGACTCGGAGCGGGGGAGACGATCCGCCCACTCGTCGACCGGCACCTGGAAGCGGAGCATGAGGTTCAGGGCCTGTCGGGTGAGATCCGGCTCGAGCGCGGTTGCCGAGGCAAGGCGCTCGAGTGCGAGCTCCCGCGACTCGGGCCCGGCTTCGCTCCGAAAGGAGCGGTAGGGGAGGGTCGCGCGAGGGATCAGCAGCCACTCGGCGTAAGTCAGATGGAGTCGTCCGTTCGAAGGAAATCGCGCGAGCGCGGCCTCGTAGCTCCGCCGCGTCAGGTCCGGGCGCTCGAGCCGGTTGGCGTAGAACGCGGCCATGAGGAGGGGCGCCTGGTAGAACGAAGGAGCCTCCTCGAGCGAGCGCTCGAGGTGAGGGAGGAGCCGGTCGGTATAGTCGTTGGTCTCGATGGCGTTTCGTAGTATGCGAAGGTTGGCCTCGGGGTGTTTGAAGCCATCGGGGGGAGGAGTGCCAGAGGCGGTGCGGGCGTTAGTCTCTTCCCGGTACGAGTGCCATGCGGCTCCGGTGTAGATTGCGCTGGCCGCGAGGAAGAGAACGAGGAGCGCGAGCCGCATTGAGTTCGCGACGGGCCACTAGAAGAAGCTCTCTCTCACCACGACCACGTCTCCCTCCCGTAGAATCACGTCAGGCTTCTTCCCTGAGAGGATGTCTCCGAGATCGGCCTTGATCACCGTTTCGGTTCCGTCGTTCGCGCTGCGCTTGATCTGGATTCCCTTCTTCGAAGCTCGCTCGTTGAGTCCTCCCGCGAGGGCTATCGCTTTGAGGAGAGTCGCTCCGTCTCCGACGGGGAGTTTGTGCACTCCGGGCGAGTTCACGGCACCGAGGACGGTGACGGCGATTGCCTGCTCGGGGGGGACGCTGATCACGTCTCCCGGCCGCAGCAGAACGTTCCAGCGCGGATCGCCCTGGAGAAGGAGCTCGTTCAGGGGAACCGTGAGCCTCGCGCTGCGGCCGTCCTCCGTCTGGCGGAAGACGTAGAGAGTGTTGCCGGCCTCGGGCCCGAGACTTCCCGCTTCCGCGAGAACCTGCAGGAGCCTTCTTTGTCCCGAAAGCGGGTAGGAGGCCGGCGTCGCCACCGCCCCGAGAAGCGAGACCTTCTGCGATTTGAACTCGGTGATGAAGATGCTCACCTGCGGATTCTGCACGTATCGGTCCCGCAGCCGATCCGCGATCTGACCCGCGACCTTGTTCGGCGTCAGTCCCGACACCTCGATGCTTCCCACGAGCGGGAGCTCGATCTTGCCGTCGCCGGAGACGCGCAGAGTCCGATTGAGCTGGTCGAGCTCGAACACCCGAACCTCGATCACGTCTTCCGGTCCGAGCTTGTAGTCGTCCGCGGTCCCGGTCGAGGCGTGAAAGAAGAAACTGACGGGAACGTCGGCCGGCTCGATGGCGACCTTGGGGGGCACGAGAGGGTCGTACACCTCGGGAGGGGATTCGGGCACAACGTCGTCGCCGTTGTCGTTAACTGCAGGTGCGGCGGTTCCCGTTGGCGCCGTCGCCGCCGCCGGCGCGGCCGAAGGGGTGCCCGGGGAGAACAAGACGTGGAGCTCGCTCGCCTGAGCCTCGACCGTATAGGCGATGTCGCCCTTCAGCTCGAACACGATTCGCGCGAGAGGTCCGGTACCGCTCGGATTCGTCGCCGGCGGGTACTCGTACATCAGGATCCGCTCGAGAAACGGATGGTTCTCCGGATAGTAGTGCCGCAGCGGATTCGAGACGCCGAGAACGTCGAGAACGAGGCGCTGTTCCGGTTTCTGCTCCTGGACCACTCGATGCTCCATGGGCCCGTCCGCCTGAAGGATCGCGAGAAATCCCGTCTCCTGCGGAAGGAGCTTCAGCGCGAGGAGCTTCGTCGCGCGCGCCTGGCCGTCCGCCGGACCCGAGGCGAGCCCGAACAGGAATGGCCAGATGAGGATCGAAAGGAAACGGTCCATTTTTTAAATGCCGGGAGCAGACGCTAGACTGATGTAAAACCAGTCTAACGGCGCGATTCGACCCTGTCAAAGACCGAAGATGCCTTTTCCGCCGAGAAGGCTTATGATCGGAAGCTAAAGTAGTTCCTCAACCCATGTGTGGCATCGCCGGAATATTCCGACCCCGGGGGCTCATCGGAGACGCCGAGCGCCAGGGCCTGGCCCGGATGCTCGAGGCGGAGCGGCATCGAGGTCCGGATGGAGAGGGAAGGCACGAGGACCGCGGGATTCTGCTCGGACATCGAAGGCTCGCGATCCTCGACCTCTCGTCCGCCGGCAGCCAGCCCATGCCGAACGAGACCGAGGACCTTTGGCTCACCCTGAACGGCGAGATCTACAATTTCGTCGAGCTCCGGAGCGAGCTGAAAAGCCTCGGGCATCGCTTTCGCTCCCAGACCGACGCCGAGGTCGTCGTTCACGGCTACGAAGCCTGGGGAATGGAAGAGCTTCTCTCCCGGCTTCGAGGGATGTTCGCGTTCGCGCTCTGGGACGCTCGCGACCGCAAGCTCTTTCTCGCCCGCGATCGCTTCGGCATCAAGCCGCTCTACTGCGCCCGCGGCCGGGATCTCCTGTTGTTCTCCTCCGAGGTCCTCGCCATAGCGGCGAGCGGCCTCGTCGACGTCGAGCCATCGGAGTCCTCGCTGGCGGGTTTTCTCGCGCTCGGATCGGTGCCCGCGCCGGAGACGGCGCTGAAGGGGGTCGTTTCCGTTCGAGCGGCGCACTACGTCGAGATCTCGCGCGACGGCGAGACCGAGCGAGCGTACGGGAAAGCGCCCACCGATACGGGAAGCGAGGAGGCGGTCCCTTCGCTTCTCCGCGATGCCGTCCGATCGCACCTCGTGAGCGACGTTCCCCTCGGGGTATTCCTCAGCGGAGGCATCGACTCCGCGAGCCTCGTCGCCATCGCGAGCCGCTTCGTCGAAAAACCCCTCGAAACGCTTTCGATCGTGCTCGACGACCCCATCCTCGACGAGAGCTCCTACGCGCGCATCGTCGCCGAGACCTATCGGACCGACCACCGCGAAGTCGAGGTGCGCGCCCGCGACTTTCTGGACGCCCTTCCCGACTTCTTCCGGGCGATGGATCAGCCCACGGTCGACGGCGTCAACTCGTATCTCATCTCCCGCGCCGCCCGCAATGCGGGACTCACAGTGGTTCTCACCGGTCTCGGCGGCGACGAGGTCTTTCTCGGATACCCGCACTTTCGTCGAATCCGGTCGCTCGCGCGGTGGCTGCCTTACGTTCCCCACATTGTTCTCGACCGAGGGAGCCGACGCCGTCCGAAGCTCGAGTACCTGCGGGACCCTACGCCTTCGAACCTCTATCTGACGTTCCGCGGGCTCTTCGCCCCTCGGGAGATCGAACAGCTTCTTCCGGGAGCCGTGCCCACGACACTCGTCGCCGAGAGAGGTGATGTTCTCGACGCCGCCGTCGAGCTCGAGTTCTCGCACTACCTCGGAAACCAGCTCCTCCGCGACACCGACGTGATGTCGATGGCCCACTCCATCGAGGCCCGTGTGCCGTTTCTCGATCACCCCCTCGTCGAGACCGTGCGGAGCCTCCCGTACGAGACGAAGCTCCGGCGCGGTGTCAACAAGCCGCTTCTCCTGAACGCCCTCGAGACACCGCTTCCAAGGAAAATCTGGGACCGGCCCAAGCGAGGCTTCACCCTTCCGTTCCATCGATGGATGAAGGAGCACCGGAACGACCTTGCCGAGCGCACTCTCGCCTCGGGCCTCTTCCAGCGGGAGGCGGTGCTCGCCCTGTGGCAGAGCTTCGCCGAGGGCCGGGCCCACTGGTCGCGCCCCTGGGCCCTCGTGGCCTACTCGGCCTGGCGCGAGCGCGTGCTCGGTCTCCGGACGGCGACGGTGCCAATCGAGCTGACGGCGGCGCCCGTATGAGCCTCAAGAGCCTCGCGAAAGAAGGCCTTTTGGCGGCCGTGAGCAAGCTGACCGGGCGTCACGCCGTCCTTCTTCCACCCGAGGCCGCCGACGAGGCGAGTATCCTGAATGCCGCGGCGCCGTATCGTGTCGAGGGAGCCTCGCTGCGCGTGAACATCCTGGAGACAGGAACTGGAAGGTTGCAGGTAACGCTTCTCGGCTATGAGGGACACTTCCCGCGAAGGACCCTGTGGGAGGCCGTCGCCGACTACCAGGAACCGCAGGATCTCTCGCTCGATCTGCGAACGGGTGAGATCCAACTCGGTGCCCGCGCTCTCGGAGCCGTCCCCGTGCCCCTTCCGACCCGCCGCTTCTGTTTTCGCCTCGAGCTCGATTCCGGGGGACGACGGAAACAGCGCCTCACGGGACACTACCTGGTCACGAACGGAAACGGCGCCTACTTCGAAGGCGACAACTACGTCGACTACGAGGCGGAGGCCGCGGGCGACGTTCCGAGGGTCCTCGAGCTCATCGACAAACACGGCGCCAAGGGACCGGTGCTCGAAGTCGGCTGCGCTACCGGGCTGACGGGCGAAGCCCTTTCGTCGAGGGGCCTTTCCTACTACGGAATCGACTACGCTCCCTGGGCGTTCGAGAAGGCGCGGGAGCGCCTCGGCGCGGGGCGCGTGTTCCTCATGAACCTGGAAGAGGACGAATTCCCTGACACCCTCGCGGCGCGCGGCCCGTTCGGAACCCTGCTGCTCTGGGCGGTGCTCGAGCATTTCCACGAGCCCTATCGCGTGCTCGAACGCCTGACGAAACATGTCTCCCATGGCGCAGCCCTTCTCGTCAACACGACGAACGCCCGGAGTCTGAACCGCATGCTGTTCGGAAGCGAATGGGAGGGTTACTTCGATACTTCCCATCACGGCGTCGACGCGGTCAGCGTTGAAACGCTCCGCGAGGAGCTCCCCCGCCTCGGTTGGCGAATCGCGGAGCTTCGAACGCATCTGTCCTGGGACACCAGCGCCGACCCCACTCACGCCGCGCTGCGCGAGTGGTGGGCTGCCGACGCCCGGTTTCGACGGCTCTTGACCGAGCTCGACCGCGGCGACCTCGTCACGGTCGTCGCCATCAAGGAATGA
>DAISKN010000389.1:0-6728 GCA_036820975.1 Acidobacteriota bacterium
GCCCGTCGGCGTCGAGCCGGCCGAGGGTTGGCTCGAGATCGCCTCGTCTCCGATCGAAGGCCTCGATTTCGTGGACGGGTACAACCTCAGCTACCTGCGCGAGGACGCGACCGCGGGCGCCTTCAGCGGCGATGAGTACGAAGCGCCGCTGGTCGCTTCGTGGAATCGCGGGGCGGGGCGTGTGGCCGCGGTGTCGTTTCCGCTGAGCGGTCCCTACTCCGCGCGAGCCCGCGCGTGGCCCGGCTATGGAGATTTCACGCAGACGCTCGCCCGCTGGCTGATGGGTGAAGACGTTCCTCCGGGTATCGGGCTTTCGACGCGGGTCGAAGGAACGGTGCTCCGCTGCGACCTCTGGTTCGACGCGGACTGGGAGGAGCGGCTCTCGAAGGCGCCGCCGGAGCTTCTTCTCGTGAGCGGCACGGGGGGGGGCAGCAGCGAGGTCGAAACTCTCGTCTGGGAGCGGCTCGAGCCCGGCCGGTTTCACGCCGAGCACCCGCTGCGTAGCGGGGAGGTCTACCGGGGCGCCGTGCGCGCGGGAACGAGCGTTCTTCCCTTCGGGCCGATAGCCGCTCCGGGAGGGGCCGAGTGGAGCTTCGAGCGCCCCCGCGTCGAGGAGCTCCGGGCCGTTTCCCGCGCGAGCGGCGGAGTCGAGCGCACCGTGCTGGCTTCGGTATGGGAGGAGGGCCGGGTCGCGACGAGGAACAGCGTGCGCGATCTGAGGCCGGCTCTCCTCTGGTGCTTTCTCTTCGTTTTCCTTCTCGAAGCCCTGGTGAGCCGAATCGGCTGGCGCCTGCCCGAGCTCGAGCTCCGGCGGCGGCTCGCCGTGCCCTCCCCGGCAGCGGATCCGGCTCCCGAGACGGCCATCGCTCCCAGGACGCCCGAAGTGGAAGAAGTGCCGCGGCCCGCGGCCTCCGAAAGGCGGAGAACGCGGTTCGCGAGAGCGAAAGACGGACGCTGATTGTGCAAGAAAAGGGGATATGGAGACGGGGTGATAAGGGGATGACTGCGGAGGAACGGGAGAAACCAAGGATTCCGGGTCTTATCTCCCCCATCCCCCTTCTTACACCAGGATCCGACGAGTTCTTGGATAGAATTCGCCTCACGCAGGAGGCTCCATGAACCGCACCCTTCTCCTTCTCCCTCTTGTCCTCGTCCCGGCGCTGACCTTCGCGCAGCCGCCGCCCGCGGATCTCGTGCTCCGCAACGGCAAGCTCGTGACCGTCGACGACACCCGGCCCGAAGCCAGGGCCCTGGCCGCCCGCGGCGGCGTCATCGTGGCGGTGGGAGCCGACGAGGAGGTGGCGCCTTTCATCGGGCCCGCGACGCGGGTCATCGACCTTGCCGGAGCGCTCGCGGTTCCGGGGTTCATCGAGGGACACGGGCATTTCCTGTGGATCGGCGATGCGGAGATGCGGCTGAAACTGGGGACCGCTCGCAGCTGGGAGGAGATCGTGAAGGCGGTGAGGGATGCCGCCGAAGAGAGCGAGCCCGGCGCCTGGATCGAGGGCCGCGGCTGGCACCAGGAGAAGTGGGATTCGATCCCCGAGGGAAGCGTCGACGGAGTTCCGACCCATCAGGCGCTCTCGAAAGCGTCCCCCGAGAATCCCGTGGTCCTCGAGCACGCGAGCGGCCACGGCGTTTTCGTGAACCAGAAAGCGATGGAGCTCTCGAACATCGATGGGACGACCCCCGACCCTCCCGGGGGCACGATCGTGAAGGACTCCAAGGGTAACCCCACCGGCTTCCTGCGGGAGCGGGCGCAGGAGCTGGTCCGCGTCCCCCGGGACTTCGTCGAGTCCCGCGAGCGGAAGAAGGTGGAGCTCGCTGCGAAGGAGTGCCTGTCGAAAGGCATTACCAGCTTTCAGGACGCGGGGTCTTCTTTCGCCAACATCGACCTCTACAAGAAGCTCGCGCAGGAGGGCGCTCTCGACCTCCGGCTCTGGGTAATGATCGCGGAGCCGAACGACGCGCTCGCGCTGTCGCTTCCTTTGTACAAGATGGTGAACGTCGGCGACCATCGACTCACGGTGCGCGCCATCAAGAAGATGATCGACGGGGCGCTCGGCTCTCATGGAGCCTGGCTTCTCGAGCCCTACTCCGACAAGCCCGATACCACGGGCCTCAACACCCAGACTCCCGAGGAGATCTCGAGGACGGCGGATCTCGCCCTTCGCCACGGCTTTCAGCTGTGCGTGCACGCCATCGGCGATCGGGGAAACCGGGAGACGCTCGATCTGTTCGAAGCGGCATTCACCGGCCATCCCCGGGACCGCGATCGCAGGTTCCGCATCGAGCACTCCCAGCACCTCCATCCCGACGACATTCCGCGCTTCGGAGCGCTCGGGGTCATCGCCTCGATGCAGGGGGTCCACGCCACCTCCGACGGCCCGTGGGTGGCTCCGAAGCTCGGTGAGAAGCGCGCGAAGGAAGGCGCGTATCCGTGGCGGAGCCTTCTGGATTCGGGCGCGGTGGTCACCAACGGGACCGACGCTCCCGTCGAGGACGTCGATCCCATCGCGAGCTTCTACGCTTCCGTCACCCGACGAATGGCGAACGGTGAGGAATTCCATCCCGAGCAGCGGATGACGCGCGAGGAGGCGCTTCGTTCCTACACCTTGAGCGCCGCCTATGCCGCTTTCGAAGAGGACATCAAAGGATCGCTTACCGTGGGAAAGCTCGCGGACGTGACCGTTCTGTCGAAAGACATCCTGACCGTTCCCGAGGGCCAGATCCGCGACGCGAAGGTGCTCTATACGATCGTGGGGGGCGAGGTGAAGTACGAGCAGGCTCACACGAACTGATTGGAGCCTGCGCGAGCGGAGCGTTCGCCTTCGCGCGAAGCGCTTCGGCGAAACCGCGCCGTAGCCCGGAAGGGCGAAGGCGGGGGCCCGATCCGCCAATTGGGAATGCTCCGCCGACATCTTCAGGCCGCGGGGGGGGCCCCGCGGCGCTGATGCACTCGATGTTGCTCGCTAACCCTCGGGGAAGCTCAGCGAGAGGCGCACGCCCCCGCTCTCGCTCGGCGCGACCTCGAGCCGCCCGCCGTGAAGCTCCGTGGCGCGCCTCGCGGCGAGGAGCGCGACCGCCGCCGCTTCTCCGCCGGGGCGACTCTCCCAGTTGGGGTCGAACCAAAGGGACCACGAGGACGTGGGCATCCGCACGGACTCCTCGGAGACGAGAAGGGTCGTCGCTCGCGTGCGGACGTTTCCGGAGAGGCGCACTCGAAGCGCCGCGCCGCGGCTCTTCCGCAGAAGCGAGATCACCGTCTCGAGCGCGCCGGCGACCGCCATCGAGAGGAGCTCCCTGTCCGCCCGGACGGAGCAGGGCTGTTCGATCGAGGAGTCGAGGGCGATCGAAAGGAACGCCCGTTCGTCCTCGGACTCCGCGAGCACGTCGCTCACCAGAGCGCCGAAATCGAGCGGGCGGCGCACGAGAGGGCGCTCGCCGCCGAGAAGGCGCAGTCCCTGGAGCAGCCGCGACGCCTTCAGCGCCTCCGAGCGGATGAGTCCGAGTGCGACCTGGTCGCGAAGCGAGTTCTCCGGTCTCTCGAGGAGACCGAGGGCGGAGAGTATGGCGTTGAGGCCTCCTTCGACCGCGGACGCCGCCGAAGCGTTCCATACCGTCCTCGAGGAAGGAGCCGCTGTCGGTCGCGCCGCGCCGCGGTTCGCGGCTTCCGCGAGCCGTCGAGCCTCGACCTCGTCGACTTCGAGAACCAGGCACGGAACTTCACTCAGGCCCGCGGTGGACGCCGCCGCGAGTCGCTTCGCCCCCGAGAGGAGCTCGTATCGACCTCGGTCTCGTCGCACCAGGAGGGGCTGCAGAACTCCGAACTCCTGAATGGAGTCCACCAGCCCTTCCAGACCCTCGGCGGCGTTCGGGAGCGAGCTCTGGATCCTGCTCACCGGCACGAGTCTGAGCTGGGGCATCCGGCCGGTGGCGATGAGCTCGTCCACGTAGTGCTCGTGCCGCATGCGGTAGTCCGGGGGGAGACCTTCGCGAGGAAAGGAGAGATCGGGGCCGGTTACCGACTCCGGTTCGAAGAAAGTCCCGTCCTCGGGCTTGGTGCTTTCGATCTCGGACAAGCTCCCCGCGCCTCTCCCCAAAAAAACGCACCATTGTACTCACCGTGCGGTCTTTGTCGAGGAGAATCTTCGCGCTCTTGCGGCACAGCACGCTTGCGTTTAGCATGTGGATTCTTTCCTGGAGCGCATGTGACGATACCTTTCGGCGTGATCGAGGTTCTGGGGCTCGCGGGAATTCTCGTCGTCGGATGTTCCTGCAACCGGTTCTTCGGTCCGGTCCGCATCGAGCGCGAATCGATCTCGTTCGGCCCCCTGGCATCGACTCGCATGGCCTGCGCCGAGCCCATCGGGAATCAGGAGTCGAAGTACCTGGAGGCGCTCCGAGGCGCCGAGGGTTTCGCTCTCGACGGTGCGACTCTTTCGATTTACTCGAAGGGGATGCAAAAGCCCCTCCGGTTCGCTCGGGTCATGCGGTAGGCATGTTCGAAACCGCGGAGCTCGGACGGGCAACGAGCAAAGAAGAGTACAAGAAACAGGAGCCGGTCCTTCGAACCGGCGTCCTCACCGTCCAGTACGAGCTCCGGGACGCGGACTTTCCCGTGGTGCTGGTCATCGCTGGTACCGATCGCCTCGGATGCGCCGAGCTCATGAACCTGCTCCACGAATGGATGGACGCGCGGTACCTCGAAGCGAGCGTCTTCGAAGCCCCCTCGGACGAGGAGCGGGAGCGGCCGAGGTTCTGGCGCTACTGGCGCGCGCTTCCCGCGAAGGGACGGATCGGGATCTTCCACCGGGAGTGGACGACCCGGGCGATCGTCGACCGGGTGAAGGGGAATATCGACGAGGCGGGGCTGGACGAGCGGCTGCGTCACATCGAAAGCTTCGAGAAGGCTCTGGTCGACGACGGCGCCGTTGTGCTGAAGTTCTGGCTCCACCTTTCCGAGAAATCGCTCGCCCGGAGGCTCGAGGAGGTGAAGAACGGGTCCGGCGCGTCCTGGGAAATCATGAAGGAGGATCGCCTCGTCCTTCGGCACTATCCGCGGGTTCAATCGGTCGCCGAGCAGGTGCTCCGGCGCACGAGCGTCGGGGGCGCGCTCTGGAACGTCGTCGAGAGCGCCGACTGGCGCTATCGAAACGTCGCCGTGGCCCAGACCCTGATTCAGACGCTGACCCGGCGGCTCGCGCAGCCGCCGAAGCTCCGTATCCATCCGCCGGGCGTTTCGGCGCGGGAGCCCAATCCACTGACCGTGCTCGATCACGTCGATCTCAAGAAGACGCTGGACGACGAGGCCTACGACAAGAAGCTGAAGAAGTATTGGGCGAAGCTCGCGAAGTCGAGCCGAAAAGCTCATGCGCTGGGTCTATCGGCGGTGGTGGCGTTCGAGGGCTGGGACGCCGCCGGCAAGGGCGGAGTCATCCGGCGGCTGACGAAGCCGCTCGATGCCGCGCGCTACCGCGTCGCGCCCATCGCGGCTCCGAGCGAGGAGGAGCGCGCGCACCACTACCTCTGGCGCTTCTGGAGGCGGCTCCCGCGCGGCGGCCACTGGACGATCTTCGACCGGAGCTGGTACGGAAGAGTGCTGGTCGAGAGGCTGGAGGGGTTCGCGACCGAGGAGGAGTGGCAGCGCGCGTACGCCGAGATCAACGACTTCGAAGAGATGATCGTGCACCACGGAATCCTGCTCCTCAAGTTCTGGGTCCATATCTCGCCCGAGGAGCAGCTCCGTCGCTTCAAAGCCCGGGAGAAAGTGGCTTTCAAGAAATACAAGATCACCGCGGAAGACTACCGGAACCGGGATCGATGGAACACTTACGAGCTCGCCGCCGACGAGATGGTGCAGCGAACCAGCACCGACTACGCGCGCTGGCATCTCGTCCCCGGCAACGACAAGCGCTGGGCGCGGATTCAGGTGCTGAGGACCGCGTGTCGGGAGCTCGAGAAGGCACTCGATTGAGATGAAGCGCGCGAGCTTCGCGCTGCGCCGCTCGCGATCGGGGTCTCCAACGTGGTACGATTATAAATCGTAGCCGCGCCGGGGCACTCGGGCCCCTCACGAGCCTGCGAGCCCTGTGAGGAGAATCGAATGACGCCCCACGTGGAATACCTGGGATTCAAAGCTCACAAGTCGACTCGCGAGTACGCCCTTCGCGTGCGGAAGGTCGGCGCCGACGCGCGCGACTTCACCATCGTGATCGACAATGCCGCGTTTCTATCGAATCGCGTGCGTTATCAGGATGCTCCTGAAATCTGCTTCTTGAAGCTCCAGCGCGAGCTGGGCGCTTGCGCCGAGGGAAAAGAGCCCGCGAAGACCCTCAAGGTGACCGAAGCCGACCTCGAAGAATACCGCGTCGCCCATAGCCCGAAACCGAAGCTGCACGGGCTACCCAGGGTAGCGCACTAGAGCGCCGCCCCCAGCAGCCCTACCAGCGAGGCTCGCCGCGCCGGCCGCCGCCACCACCACCACCACGGCCGCCGCCTCCGCCGCCTCCGCCGCCGCCGCCGCCGCCGTAGCCGCCGGAGCTCTTGGGCTTGGGCCGGGCCTCGTTGACGGTGAGGTTGCGGCCTCCGAGCTCTTTGTCGTTGAGCTGCTGGATGGCTTTCTGCGCATCTTCCTCGGTGGTCATCTCGACGAACCCGAAGCCGCGCGCGCGGCCGGTGGCGCCGTCCCGCATGATCGCGACCGACTCCACCGGGCCCACCTGGCT
>DAISKN010000390.1:0-6726 GCA_036820975.1 Acidobacteriota bacterium
AGAAACCGTTCAACCGCACGAGAAGCGAGCGGTGCGGATGGATATCGACTCCGCCCTCGACCCCGCGCAGGTACTCCTCGGTGAGATCCGGATTGGGTTGCGTGAGCACGTTTCCCAGGCGGAAGGGCCGGTAGAGCTCGTTCAGGGAAGGCGCGCGGAAGCCGCGGTAGCCCGAGGCGCGAACGGTGACCTGATCCGAGGCGCGGTAGACGAGCCCCGCCCGGGGATTGAAAGTCCCCTGCGTCGTCCGGTTCTCCCAGAGGTCGAACCGGCCTCCGAGAAGCACGTCCCATTTCTCGTCGAACGTGAAGAGGTACTGCAGGAACGCTCCGGCGAAATTCTGATCGTGCTCCTCGACGCCGGTCAGGCCCTGGTCCTCGGCGCGCACGAAGCGCCAGTCGACCCCGAATTGAAGTCCCCCCGCCAATCGATAGGCGAAGCTCGAGCCGAACCCGACCGAGGGCACGTGCTGTGCGCTGGTCAGGACCTCGCCCGTCCGGCCGGGCAGGATCCGGGAGAATCCGCTGTCGAAGACCTGGCTCTGCCCGTAGAAATTGGCGCTCCATTTCTCGGTGTCATAGCCCGACTCGAAGAGATAGATCTGCGAGTCGTTCTGCTGGATCGGCGTCCCGTTGCTCCGTTTCTCGTTATAGAGGTTGACGCCGACGTGAAAGTCCCGATACTCGAGCCGGCCGAGGAACGTCTGGAACTCGGCGCTCACCGGGACGTCGACCGCGCCCTGCTGGTCTTCCGGGATCTGCATGTAGCCGCCGGTGTCGAACGCGCGGGCCGACGCGATCCAGCCCCAATCCCCGGCTCGATCGGACGCGAAGACGTCGACGTCGTAGGTATCGAGATTTCCCGCCTGCGCGCGCACGTCGAACGTCCGATCGGAGGCCGCGCGGGGGAGGAGCTGAATCGTGCCCCCGAGGGCGGAGCTTCCGTAGAGCTGGCTCGTCGCCCCGCGCGCCACCTCGGCTCCTCGCAGCGAGAGCTGCGGAAGCCGGTTGAAATAGATCCAGTTCCCGTAGGGATCGTTCAGGGGAATGCCGTTCCAGAGGACGAGGCTCCGGCTCGCTCCGCTCGGTCCGATACCACGGAGAGAGACCCCTTGCGCCGTCGGGTGCGAGTAGAGACTCGAAGAGCGTCGAAAGAGGCTGAACCCGGGGACGCGGCGGAGCTGGTCGTCGAGCACCAGAGAGGGTGAGCGCGAGAGATCCTCTTCGGTAAACGCGCTCACCAGCCCGACCGAATCCACGAGCGTCTCTTCGGTCCGTGTCGCCGTCACCACCACGACCTCCTGGTAGGTGAGCGGCTCCTTTTCTTTCTCTTCTTCCTGGGCCGCGGCGCCTTGCTCGTCTTTCTTGGGTTCTTCCTTCTGCGGTCCGGCCTGGGAGGTGGCTGCGAGGACCGCGGCTAGTAGGAGAGCGCTGAGCATAATCCCCCTCTCGACTCGATGCGCGGCAGCATAGCACGGGCGAAACCGCCCAAAAGAGGAGCGTGGGGACTCCTCATCCCTCTTGATTCGGTTCTCTGTTCTGAACGAACTGCCAGCCGAAGCGGCCCTTGATGCAGAGGTGACCTCGGGTCACGTCGTGGTCGACAGGGGAAGTCACTTTCACGATCTCGTTGTCCTGCACGTGGAGCTCGAGATTGCAGCCGACTCCGCAGTAGGGACAGACGGTGCGGGTGACGCTCTGGCGCGCCTGGTCCCAGGTGCCGTCCTGCCTCCGGTCGTGCTCGCTCTTGAACATGAGAGCGCCCGTGGGGCAGACCCCGATGCAGTTGCCGCAGTAGACGCAGGCGGACTCGTCCAGCCTCCGGTCGAGCTCGGTCGAGATGCGCGCGTCGAAGCCGCGGCCGGCGACGGCGATGGCGAATGTGTTCTGGGCATCGACGCCGCAGGCTTCGACGCACTTGTAGCAGAGAATGCACCGTCCGTAGTCCCGGACGTACATCTCGTCGTGGATCTTGATCGGCTGCGCCACCGTTTCCGCCCGGCTTCCGTCGGTGACGTGATGGTGCCCCGGGTGACGGGAGTCGCGCTCGCCCGCCTCGGCGGGCGCCCCGTTCGGTCCGAACTTCGAGGGGTCGACGTCGTAGCGCTCCATGAAGGAGCGGATCTCGGCGCTCGCGAGGGAGAGGTCGACGGAGGAAGCGAGGAGCTCGAGGACGAGCTTCCGGCTGTGCCGGACCCGGGCCGTATCGGTCGAGACTTTCATCCCCGGCTCCGCTTTTCGCGAGCAGGCGGGAACGAGGACCCTCGAGCCCTCGAGCTCGACCACGCATACCCGGCAGGCGTTCACCGGAGTGAGGGTCTCGAGATAGCAGAGGGTCGGTGTGTCGATACCCTTCTCCCGGCAGGCGTCGAGGAGCGTCGCCCCTTCGGGAACGCTGACCCCGGCCCCGTCGAGGGTGATGTCGATGCGGCGTTCGCTCATGGTGTCTCCCGGGTGAGGATTCCTTTCGATAGCGCCGAAACGATGGCGTTCGCCGCGGTCTGTCCGAGGCCGCAGATCGAGGCGTCGCGCATCACCTGCGCGAGCTCGTCGAGAAGGATCTTCTCCCGCGCTCCATCGCCGTTCCGGGCGAGGCGCGAGAGCGCTTCTTCCTGACGCACGGTGCCGACGCGGCAGGGAACGCACTGGCCGCAGGACTCGTCGCGGAAGAAGCGGGCGATGCGGGCGGCGGTCGCCCTCATGTCGGACGTCTCGTCGAAGACCATGATGACACCGGAGCCCAGGGTCGCTCCGATGGCCCTCGTTCCCTCGAACGTGAGCGGGGTATCGATCTCCTCCGGGCCCACGAAGCTTCCCGCGGCCCCTCCGAGAAGGATGGTCTTGATCTTCCGTCCACCGGGTACTCCGCCCGCGAGGTCGAGGACCTCCCGAAGCGTCGCTCCGAATGGGACCTCGTACAGTCCCGGGCGGGCCACGTGACCGGAAACGCAGAAGAGCTTCGGACCCGCGGATTCCTTGGTGCCGATGGCGGCGAACGCCGGTCCCCCCTCGAGGACGATGTCGAGCACGTTCACCAGGGTTTCCACGTTGTTGACGACGGTCGGCTTTCGAAAGAGCCCGACCTGGGTGGGGAAAGGAGGCTTCGAGCGCGGCTCGCCGCGGAAGCCTTCGATGGAATTGAAGAGCGCCGTCTCCTCGCCGCAGATATAGGCGCCCGCTCCCTGACGGACCTCGATCCGGAAATCGAACCCTTCGCCCATGATGCCGGCGCCGAGAAAGCCACGGTTCTCCGCGGCCGTGATCGCGTGCCGCAGCCTCCGGATGGCGAGAGGATATTCGCCGCGAACGTAGATGAAGCCCCTCGGGGAGCCCGTGGCGAATCCCGCGATGGTGGTCGCCTCGATCACGGCGAACGGGTCTTCCTCCATGAGCGCGCGGTCCTTGAACGTCCCGGGCTCGGACTCGTCCGCGTTGCAGACGACGTAGCGCGGCTGGACGGGAGCTTTCGCCACCGCCTCCCACTTCACGCCCATGGGGAAGGCGGCGCCGCCCCGGCCGCGAACGCCGGACTCCTTCACTTCGCGCAGCACTCCCTCGGGGCCGAGCTCGAAGGCGCGGCGAAGCGCCTGGTATCCGCCCTGCTCGCGGTAGTCGTCGAGACTCGAAGGGCTCGCCCGTCCAATCCGCCGCAGGATCCGAAGGCCTTCCAGTCGCGGCGCACGCGTCTGAGGCGCGGCGCTCGGCAGAGGGGACTCGGAGCGTTTTCCGGCGATGGCTGCAGCGACGCTGTCCGCGTCGGCGGACGTCAGAGTCCAGTCGTCCTCGCCCGCGAGCTGCAGGAGAGCCGCGGGGGCCCGCTCGCACTGCCCGAGGCAGGGGCTTCGAAACCAGGATCCACCTTCGGGACCGAGAGTCTCCTCCAGCTTCCGGCACAGATTTTCGGCCCCCGCGAGCTGGCAGGCGATGTCGTCGCAGACATGAGCGACCCGGCGCGGCCGCGACTCGGTGGAGAGAAGAGCGTAGAACGTCGCGACCCCGAAGGCTTCGGCGGGGGGCACCGAGAGCCGCCGGCAGATGTAGTCGAGGGCGCCGGGGCTGATCCAGCCGATTCCGCCTTGGACAGCGTTCAGCGCGGGAAGCAGGAGATGACGCTTTGCCAGCGCCTCCTCCAAGCCGTCCCGGAGGACGTGCTCCTCCGGGCTTTCGCCGGGGAGGCCGCTTCGCTCGGCGACGCCCACGATGGAATCGACCGCGGCGCGCTCGTCGTCCGTTGGCTCGGCGCCGATGAAGTGCAGGTCCATCTTTAGTGCTCGCACCCCTTCCCGGGGCGCTCCCGCCTACGCCCTTCCGCCTCCGCCCTTCGGCGGGACCTCGCCGTAGCGCTTCGCGCGGAGGCGGGTCGGGCTTCGGCGGGACCTCGCCGTAGCGCTTCGCGCGGAGGCGGGTCGGGCTTCGGCGAGGCTCGCCGAAGCTTCGCGAAGGCGGCCGGGCCCCGGACTCTGTGGATCGTCATCGACTATCGGACCGCCGGAGCCATGAGCTTCTCGATTCGGATTGCGGTGGCTTTGAACTCCGACGTCCCCGATTTCGGATCCCAGGCGTCGATGGTGAGCTGGTTTACGTCCACTTCGTCGGGGAAGTGGACCGTCATGAAGGCGAGACCCGGCCGCAGGTTGGCATCGAGCCGAACGGGCGCCTCGACCTCGCCTCTCCGGGAGACGACACGGACGCGCTCGCCCCCGGTGAGGTCCAGCTTCTTCGCGTCGGCGGGAGAGAGGTCGAGAGTCTCCCCCTCGCGAGTGGGCGAGGCGTATCCTCCGGTCTGCACTCCGGTGTTGAACGAGTCGAGGCGGCGCCCGGTCGTCAAGCGGATGGGAAACTCCTCGGTGAGGGTGTCGACCGGTGGTGCGTGCTCGACGGCGTGGAACGGGGCTTTCATTCCCTCGACGGGGCGTTTCCAGAGCCGGCCATGGAGGAAGGGACTCCCCGGATCGTTCTCGT
Organism: Acidobacteriota bacterium; assembly: GCA_036820975.1. Taxonomy (GTDB): domain Bacteria; phylum Acidobacteriota; class Vicinamibacteria; order Marinacidobacterales; family SMYC01; genus DAISKN01. The sequence continues at coordinate 4,962 of DAISKN010000390.1, forward strand.
CGACGCACGGCCACTGGATGCCACCGAGCTTTTCCAGGCGCTCGTAGCTCATTCCCGCGTGCATCGGGGAAAGGCTTCGGAGCTCGTTCCAGATCTCTTCCGCCGCCGGGGTTCGCCAGTCGTGTCCCAGACGGCGGGCGAGTGCGCAGATTATCTCGATGTCGTCCTTCGCATCGCCGGGCGGGTCGAGCGCCTTTCTCACCCTCTGGACCCGGCGCTCGCTGCTCGTCACCGTTCCCTCGCATTCCGCCCAGGCGGCCGACGCGGGAAGGACCACTTCCGCCATTTCCGCGGTCCTGGTGAGAAAGATGTCCTGGACGACGAGGTGGTCGAGTCCTTCCAGGAGCTCATGGGTCCGCTTCGCATCCGCTTCCGACTGCGCCGGATTTTCGCCGATGACGTAGAGACAACGAAGATCGCCCCGCTCCATCGCTTCGAGCATCAGCGAAATGTGCCAGCCAGGAGTCGGGGGCAGGGAAGTGCCCCAGGTCTTCTCGAACTTCGCGCGGTGCCCGTCGTTCGCAACCTCCTGGAATCCCGGAAACCGGTTGGGGATCGCCCCCATGTCGCCGCCACCCTGAACGTTGTTCTGGCCGCGGAGGGGAGCGAGGCCCGAGCCCCATCGGCCCACGTGCCCGGTGAGGAGAGCGAGATTGATGAGCGCGAGCACGTTGTCGACGGCGTTGTGGTGCTCGGTGATCCCGAGGGTCCAGCAGAGCTGCGCCCGGTCTGCCTTCGCGTAGGCGTGCGCGAGCTCGCGAATGCTCTCGCGCGGGACCGCGGTAATCCTCTCCGCCCGCTCCAGGGTGTAGGGCTCGACCGCCCGGCGGTACTCTTCGAATCCGGTGGTCGCGTTGTCGATGAAGTTCCGGTTCTCGAGGCCGGCCGAGAGGATCTCGCGGCCGACGGCGTTCGCGAGCGCGATGTCCGTCCCCACGTCGATGCCGAGCCACAGGTCGGCCCACTGCGCCGAGGACGTTCGCCTTGGGTCGACGGCGTAGAGTTTCGCGCCGCGCCGCAGTCCCTTGAGAACGTGGTGGAAGAAGATGGGATGCGCCTCGCGGGCGTTCGAGCCCCAGAGGAGGACGAGGTCGCACTCCTCGGCCTCGCGGTACGAGCTCGTGCCGCCGCCGGCTCCGAAAACCGCCGCCAGACCGGCGACGCTAGGGGCGTGTCACGTGCGGTTGCAGCTATCGATGTTGTTGCTTCCGAGGACGACGCGGGCGAACTTCTGCGCCATGAAGTTCATCTCGTTCGTCGCCTTCGAACAGCTGAAGAGACCGAACGACGAACCGCCGTGCCTGGAAACAGAGGCCTCGAATCCCCGGGCCGCGCGCTCGATCGCCTCTTCCCAGCTCGCGCGCCGAAGAGACCCGTTCTCGCGGACCAGGGGAGAAGTCAGCCTCTCGTAAGTCTTACCCATGCGTGAAGTTTATCACGGAGGTTTGCGGTGTCTCGTGTATCGTGTAGCGCTCATGTCCGTGGGAATCGCGATCTGGGGCGTCCTCGGCGTGGCCCTGCTCCTGTGCCGCGCTCTGTATCAGTTGACCCCCCTCGCGCTCGAGCCCATCGTCTCGAGCTCACTCGCGCTTCCGCACTGGCTGCTTCTCCTCGCCTGGGTGGGATTCAACGCCTACGCCGAGGGCTACGTGGGTTTCCACCAGAAGTTCTCCCCCCGGGTCGTCGGGCGGGCCCTCCATCTCGGGCGAAATCCCACGCTTCTGCGGGTATTGCTCGCGGCTCCGTACTGTATCGGGCTCTTCCA
>DAISKN010000391.1:0-6725 GCA_036820975.1 Acidobacteriota bacterium
GTGAGGGCTCTCCGCTCGGACCCTCTCCGATTGCCGCTCCCTCATGAAGGGTGACCACCGTTCGTTTCCCCTCGATCTCGACCGAAGGTTCCCCGTCGAGCCGCAGCGTCATCAGCGCCGCCGACTCCTCGAGAGGGCTCGTAAGCGATCGGTATTGCCCGCTCGAAAGCCAGGCCGCGAACGACTCGTCGGCGGAGGCCGCGCGTTCGTCGATCGAAGCGTCGGTCTCCGACGCAAGCTTTCGGAGCTCATGCCACCGATTACGATCCTCGTCGCTCGGCACCACGAGGACCGGCGGAGGATCGGAGACGTTGCCGTCCATCACGTATTGCGTCGTGTTCCGGAAAAAAGCCGTCAGAGCGTAGAACTCCCGCTGCGCGATGGGGTCGAACTTGTGATCGTGGCAGGTGGCGCATCCGGCCGTGAGCCCGAGAAAGACGCTGGCGGTGGTGTCGGCGCGGTCCTTGGCGTAGATCGCTTCGTATTCCTCGGGTATGGCCCCGCCCTCGTTGGTGGTGATGTTGTTGCGGTGAAAGCCGGTCGCGATCAGCTGGTCGAGGGTCGGGCTCGGCAACAGATCGCCCGCTAACTGCTCGACTACGAACTCGTCGAACGGTTTGTTGTCGTTGTAAGAGTCGATCACCCAATCGCGATAGAAGTACATCTCGCGGTAGTTGTCGATGTGGATGCCGTGGGTATCTCCATAGCGGGCGGCATCGAGCCAGTAGCGGGCGCGATGTTCCCCCCAGTGCTCCGACTCGAGGAGCTCGTCGACGAGCCGTTCGAAAGCCTGTTCCGAGGTGTCGCTCAGAAAGCGAGCGAGCGTCTCTGGGTCGGGAGGAAGCCCCGTGAGATCCAGAGCCACCCGACGGGCGAGTGTGCGCCGGTCGGCTTCGGGCGCCGGCGCGAGCCCTTCCGCCTCGAGCCGGGCGAGCACGAAGCGGTCGATCGGGTTGCGAACCCAGGTCTCGTCGGTCACCGCCGGAGCGTCGATTCGCGCGACCGGCTTGAATGACCAGTGCTGGTCAAAGGACGCTCCCCCTTCGATCCACCGGCGCAGCACCTCTATCTGTTCCGCCGACAACGTCTTGTCGGTCAACCTCGGCGGCGGCATCCTTCTCGCCGCGCTTTCGTGCGCGATGCGCTGGTAGAGGAGGCTTCTGCTCGGATTCCCAGGGACGATCGTCCTGCCGCCGGGACGCTCGGCGAAGGCACCGTCCTCCGTGTCGAGACGGAGCTTCCCCTGGCGCGCGCTCGGATCGGGGCCATGGCACTGAAAGCAGGTGGAGGCGAGGATGGGACGAACCTGCCGCTGAAAATCTACGGTCCTCGTCTCATTCTTGGATACCTGCGCGTCGGCCCACGACGCTCCGGACAGGAAGAGAACCGAGACCGCAAAACATCGGTGAAGGGCCATCGGATCGCTCGTATACCGTCCAATTCCACCCCGTGTCAATGGCTTGACGGGGAGGTATCCTCGGACGCTCGAACAGGTCGGCGCTTATCGGGTGTGACGACACCTCACCAAAGGTGCAACTCAAGGTAGGATTCACAGGTGCTCCATATCGGCCCGCTCAAGATTCCCATGCCCGCCGTCCAGGCGGCGCTCTCCGGCTTTTCGGACCGGCCCATGCGCATGGTCGCCCGCCGGTTTGGAGCGGAGCTTACGACTGCCGAGGTCATGCTGGACGAGCTCGTGATCCGCGAGGGCAAGCACCGCGTCCGCTTACTCAAGATAGGCTCCGACGACCATCCAATCGGAGGGCAGCTCATGGGCAGCCGCCCGGAGCAGTTCGGCGAGGCAGCGAATGACCTGGTCGAAGCGGGCTACGACCTCGTCGACATCAATTTCGGATGCCCCGTGAGGAAGGTGCTTGGCCGCTGCCGCGGCGGATTCCTGCTGAGTGAGCCGGAAAGTGCCCTGGCCATCGTCAAGGCGGTCATTCAGGCTGTCGGCGGGCGGCGGCCCGTAACGGTAAAGATGCGCCGCGGGTTCGATGATTCCTCTGAGAGTGAGCGGAATTTCTACTCGATCCTCGACGGCGCCCTCGGGCTCGGCGCCGCGGCGATTACCGTTCATGGGCGCACGGTGAGGCAGCGCTACGTCGGACCTTCCAGCTGGGAGTTCCTCGCCCGGGTGAAGCGCCACGCGGGCGCGGCCACGATTCTCGGCAGCGGCGACCTGTTCACCGCGCCGGCGGTCGTGCAAATGATGAACGAAACCGGAGTAGACGGCGTCACCGTGGCGCGCGGAGCGATCGGGAACCCGTTCATCTTTCGCGAGTGCCGCGCGCTACTGCAGGAGAATCTCGAGCTTCCGCCGCCGTCGATTTCCGAGCAGCGCGAGGCGCTCGAGCTTCATCTGGCGGAGTCGTTGAAGCTCTACGATGATGCGCATGCTTCCGCGAGCGTCCGCAAATTCGGAATTTCCTACGCCGACCTGCACCCGATGCGCGACGAGGTCCGGCAGGCTTTTATCGACGCGAGGAAGATCGATGACGTTCGCGCGGTTCTGACGTCGTGGTACGACCGTCTGCGCGAGTGGCCCGAGGTCACCCGACGCGAGATGTTGAGCGGCCTGATCGCCGCAGGTGCGGAAGGCTAGAACCAGGCGAATTACCTCTCTCGCTTGGAGGCCGTGAACGAAGCTAGAGCTCGAGGACCCGTCCGTCCGACGCGGCTTCGACCTCGAGATCCGTGAGCCGCTCGAGCATGTCGGCGCTCATGTGGGTGACGACGAGGCGCCTGGTTCGGATCTGGCTCCGGTGCTCCAGGAGCGTCCGGCAGTCGAGGTGGTAGGGGACGCGCTTCTCGTAGAAGTACGCCTCGCAGATGAAGAGGTCGCTGTCCTCCGCAGCTTTCGGAAGAGCTTCAGTCCACTCCGTGTCGCCGGAGTAAGCAACGACTCGTCCCCCGATCGAAAGGCGAAGAGCGTAGGCGGGAGCACCGCTCTCGTGGCGGACTTCGTAGGCCGAAACCGTGAGCGCTCCGAGCGGCGTCGGTACTTCCGGAGGCAGCTCGACGAGCTTGGTGTCGAACTTCCTTGCCACAACGGAGGAGCCGGGAAAGAAAACCTCCATCGCCTGCCTCAGCCGCTCGGCGAGGCCCGGCGGGCCCGCCACTACCAGGGGGCGAAGGCGGCGGGAGAATTGCGCGTCCAGAAGGAAGAATGGAATCCCCCCGAAGTGGTCGCCGTGGAGGTGGCTCACCAGGATGACGTCGACCACGGCGGGATCGATCGCCGCCCGCTTCAGTCCGATGAGAGTAGTCGTCCCGCAATCCAGGAGAGCGTGGAACCCGCCGGACTCGATGAGGACCGAGGCCTGCAGCCGTCCGCCGCTTCCAAACGCATCGCCGCTTCCCAGGAACCGAACGTGGACCCGGGCGCTCACTCCGGGAGCTTCTCGGGCGGTTCGGGGAGGAAGAAGCTGAGCAGGAACCCGCCGAAGTAGACGAGAAAGGCGACGAGGGCCGCGGCGTAGGTGAGCTTCATCGGCGGACTGGAGCCGGGCATCACGTTCGAGAGCTGGGCGGTCACCAGCGCCGCCGACGTCCCGAGCATCCGCCCTCCGATGTTGGCGGCGAAGCTCTCGCCCGTGCCGCGAAGGTGCGTCGGGTAGACCCGCGGTATGTAGTTTCCCCAGAAGCTGAATTGCGCCACCGTCAGGAAGCCTGCCGCGAACACTCCCCACTTCAGGAGCTCGAGATTGTTCACCGCGGGGTAGAGGAACACCAGGGGCACGAGGAAGAGTCCCGGCACCTGGAACAGACGGAGCAGGAGCCGCCGGGAGACGATACGGATGGCGAGAAACGCGAGCACGAACCTCCCGAGTAGACCCCCGAGCTCCTGATGGAGCTGGACCTGGCTGATGACGGTCTCGACGGCGGTGCGCGCCAGACCCTGCACCTCGGGCAGGCCGGGAACGATTCGTGGAAGGTGCTGGATGGCCCCGAAGGCCGCCCCGTAGCTGCAGGCGAACATGAGAGCGGTCACCAGGGTAGTCCGGCGGAGCGCGGGCTGGAAGATCTCGGCGAGGCTCGGCCGCTTGAGAGTTCCCGCTTGTTTCTTCTCGCGCCACTTGGGAGATTCGGGAAGAAACGGACGAATCACGATCAGGGGAATCGCGGGGATGACTCCCGAGATGAGCGTATAGCGCCAGGCCTCGTGGCCGCCCGCGACTTGCGGGAACATCGGCCCGAAGCGCACCGCGAGGTAGTAGGCGCCGGTCACCATCAGGCCGCCCAGGGACGAGAACGCCTGGGTGTATCCGAGGACCGCTTCCCTTCGCTTCGGATCGGGGAAGAGCTCGGCGAGCCAGGCGACGGCGGCTACGAACTCGACGCAGACTCCGATGAAGGTCGTGGTCCGAAAGAACAGCAGCATGGGAAGCGACGTGGAGAATCCCGCTGCGAGAGCGGAGATCGCGTAGAGGAGAATGCTCCACGTCAGAACCGTGCGCCGTCCGAACCAGTCCGTCAGGTAACCGCCGAGAAGACCGAAGATGCCGCCGGCGACCGCGGGAGTCCAGAAGAGCCACCCCACCCAGGCGTTGAACTCCGGCGTTCCCGGCGAAAAAGGTCCGAGCTCCATGAGCGCGGGCCGCACGATGAGCGGCAGCACCAGGAGCTCGTAGATGTCGAAGGCGAACCCGATCGCCGCCATGACGCAGATGAGCCACTGCGTTCTCGTGAGGGAGGGAGAAGAGCCTTCAGCCATCGCGCCTAACATACCATCGATGGGTTAATGTGGTAGACTGCCGCCGCTTTTTGCCGATATGAGCGACGAGGGGAGGGGACTCAAAAGGGATCTCGGCCTTCTCGAGGCCACCACGATCATCATGGGCTCGATGATCGGGAGTGGTATCTTTCTCGCTCCCGCGCTCATCGCCGCCATCATCGTTTCCGACGACCTCGGAAACGGGTCCTTCGTTCTTATCTGGGTGATCGGAGGCCTCCTCACTCTTTGCGGCGCGCTCTCCTATGGGGAGCTCGCGGCGGCTTTCCCCCACGCCGGCGGGCAGTACGTTTTCCTGAAGCAAGCGTTCTCTCCCTTTCCCGCATTCCTCTACGGCTGGACGATCTTCCTCGTGGTCCAGACTGGCCTCATCGCCGCGGTAGCGGTGGCGTTCGCGAACTACCTCGGGGTCTTTCTCCCCTGGGTGAGCCAGGGAAACCGGCTGGTGGGCGCCGGAGGCTTCAGCTTCTCGAGCGCCCAGCTCGTGGCCATCCTCCTGGTGGTCTTTCTGACATGGATCAACACCCGGGGGGTCAAGGAAGGCGCCTGGGTGCAGAACGTCCTCACCATCGCCAAGGTCGGTGCGCTCATCGCCCTCATCCTCGCCGGGATCTTTACCAGCAAGGGGAGCTGGTCGAACTTTCAGCCGTGGCTCCCCTCTGCGATCAGCGGCGGGGTTCTCGCGGCCTTCGCGGTGGGAATGTCGAAAGCCCTCTTCGCTCTCGACGCCTGGAACACGGTGACGTTCGTCGCCGAGGAGACGCGCGACCCGGTGAAGACGATTCCCAAAGCGCTTTTCCTGGGAACGCTCGGGGTCGTCATCCTCTATACCCTCGCGAACGTCGCCTACCTGCACGTGCTCCCGGTGGACGCCGCGGCCGCCGTTCCCGATCAGCGAATCGCCGCCGAAGTGGCCCGCATCCTCCTGGGCCCCATCGGCGTGAGCCTCATCGCCGCCGCGATCCTTATTTCGACTTTCGGCTGCGACAACGGCCTGATCCTCGCGGGTCCGAGGCTCTACTACGCGATGGCGCGAGACGGCCTCTTCCTCAAGAGCGCCGCGAGTATCGACCCCGAGCGGGGGACGCCGGTACGCTCGCTCTGGTATCAGGCGCTCTGGACGATTCTCCTGCTGTTGACGGGAAGCCTGGGGTCGCGGGGGCTGCAGCTGTACAGCGACCTTCTGACCTTCACCTCCTTCGCGTCGCTGCTGTTCAACGCCTTGACCGTCGCCGGTCTCTTCGTCCTTCGATACCGGCAGCCCAACCTCGAGCGTCCCTATCGGGTGCCCGCGTATCCGTTCATCCCCGCTCTGTACCTCGCGGTCGCGTTGTTCTTCCTGGTGTTCATCGCCGTCGGCGATCCCCGAAACGCGGGGCTGGGGACGGTAGTGATGCTGATGGGAGTGCCCGTCTACTTCTTCCTCAAGCGGCGTTAGCAAAAAAAGAGCGGGGCGCCGTAAGGTCGGGGGGGTGGGCGCCCCGCTGCGCAAAACGCCAGGAGAGAAACTCGAGCTTAGAGGCTTGGCAGCTCCAGGTTGATCTTTACCTTCCTGCCCGAGCTGTCGCTGACGCTCAAGGGGTGCGTGCCGTCCGCTCTCAGAGCGCGGCGGGCCTCGTCGAGCGAGTAGGCCGTCGCCGGGCGGCCGTCGATCTCGAAGATGAGGGTCCCGCGCTTGAGGCCGGCGAAGAACGCGGGAGAGTTCGGCTTCACGTCGACGACGCGGAAGCGGTCTCCGCCTCCGGGGTCGCTGCTGATGCTGAGACCGTTGCGGAAGCGCTTCTCCAGGTCCTTCTTGTCGGCGGCGTGGGCCATCGCTTCCTTGAGCTCGATCTTCCGGCCCTCGAAGAGCTCGGAAAGGACGTCGTTCAGGAGCTGCATTCCCATCGCCTTGTTGGTCTGGATGATGCTCGGGATCTGGACGGTCTTCGCCTCGCGGATCAGGTTGGAGATGGCATAGTTCACCACCATGATCTCGAGCGCGGCGATG
>DAISKN010000392.1:0-6725 GCA_036820975.1 Acidobacteriota bacterium
AGCGAGGTTGCTTCCGCTCCGGATGACGAGGTGAGGCACGCCGAGCTGCCAGCACACCTGCGCGGCGGCGGAGCCCTCCATCTCGATGAGATCGCTCCCGAGTTTTTTCCGGATGTCGTCGATCTTCTGCTGGGTCAGACCGAAGACGTCACCCGAGCACACCTTGCCGGTTTTCACGCGGGGCAGGTAGGTCTCGCCGTTCGCGGTCACCGTCTTTTTCGGGAACGTGCGGATGGCGGCGCGAGCGAGCCCCAGGAGCCTCGGGTCGGCGGCGTACTCGTAGGGAGTCATCTGTCCCGGGAGCGGACCGCGCACCTTGCGATAGACCATCCCCGACTCGGTCCAGTTGCCGGCGTTGTGGTGCGCGGTCTTCTTCGAAACGATGACGTCGCCGGTGCGAAGCGCTGGGTCGAGGCGCGCGCCGGAGCCGGTGAATACGAGCTCCGCAGGCCGAACCCGGTGCAGGAAGAGCGCCGAGGTCATCGCCGCATTGGTGATGCCGACGCCGGTAACGGCGACTACGACCGAGCGATCCCCGAGCTTGCCTCGATGAAACGGATACCCTTCGAGCTCACCCTCGCTCCGCGAGGACAGAGCGGGAACGATCGAGACGATCTCCGACGGCATCGCGCCCAGGATGAGTGTGAGGGCTTCGGGCATGGCGTGGCGGGCGACATGCTAACACGAGATCAACGCGGAGCTTCCGCGTAGAGGCAGTCCACCGCCACCCTTCCGCAGTGGGCTCCCCTTGCCGCCGCTTTTCCGAAGGACGTACCGTGGAGGCTGTTCCCGGCCAGGTGGAGATTCGGGAAGGACAGAAGCTCCCTCTCGATACTGGCCAGCCGCGCGAGATGCCCGATCTCGTACTGGGGTATCGCCCTCGGCCAGAGCCTGGCTCGGGCAAAGCGAGGCTCGGCGTCGTGAGAGAAAAGGCGTTTGGACTCCCCGATCGCCGTCCGCACCATCTCCGGAGGATCGACCTCCCCGACTCCCGGATCGAACGTTCCGCCAAAGAGCATCCGAACGAGCAGGTGTCCCTCGGGGCCTCGTCCAGGGAACAAGTATCCGTCGCAGGTCACGCCCAGAGCGCGATATCCCGCTCCACGCGGGATCAGGACGCCGAAACCCTCGGGGATCGAGGCGAGTGCGCCGCGCTCGTAACCGAGAGCGACGACGTAGATGGGGGGCGTCGGAATCTCGAGGAGTCTTCGGGAAATCGCCGGCGCGACTCGCGAAAGCAGGGCGGCAGCCTGGAATCCCTCGCAGGCGAGAACGACGGCGTCGGCGGTGAGGGGTGCTCCTTCCTCGTCGAGCGTTATCCGAAAACGTCCGTTTCTCTCCACCGATCGAACGGTGCAGCGGGTGCGAACCGTGAACCCGCCGCGAGCGGCGAGGCCGCGCGGAAGCGACTGCATTCCCTCCCGGAACGAGGAGAGCACGGAGGGGCGAGGGCCGCTCTTTCGGCGAGCGCGGGCGATCTGGGCGCGGATGAGCGAGCCGTGCTCCCGTTCGAGCTCGGCCATGACGGGAAACGCGGCGGAGAGAGAAAGACGTTTCGCGTCGCCCGCGAAGATGCCGAGGACCATGGGGTGGATGAGGCGGTCGGCGAACTCCGGGCCCAGTCGACGGGCGGCGAAGTCCCAGACGGACTCGTCGCCCTCGTCTCTCTTTGCCGGAACCCAGGGCTCGCGCGCTGCCCGCAAAAGGCCGCCGAGGCTCAAGATCCCGCTCGAGACGAAGCCGAGGGGACTCGCCTTGACCTCGCGCGGTTTGCCGCGCGCGAAGACGAATCGATGGGACTGAGCCTCGCCCGCCCGAAGGACCTCGCCTTCCAAGCCAGCTTCCATCGCGAGCTCGTCGACGATGGGGTCGCTGTTCAAATAGCCGAGGGGACCGGTCTCGAAGAGCCACCCCTCCTCGACCTGGCTCAGGGCCTTTCCGCCCACGTCGGGCTCTTTCTCGAGGAGAACGACGTCGAGCTCGCGCGAAAGCTGCCGCGCGCGTTTCTTCGCGGTGAAGGCGGCCGCCGTTCCGGAGATCCCGCCACCGACGACGACGAGGCGCTTCACGGTTCCGATCAGACGGTCCGGCTGAAGACGGGCGCTTTCTCTCCCGCGTGTTTTTCGCGCATGTAGCGATCGAAGCACATCGCGAGGTTGCGCACGAAGAGCTCGCCCACCGGGGTCGCGCGGATCGACGTGCCGTCGACGAGAACGAGGCCTTCCTCACGGTAGGCGTCGAGAAGCTCGAGGTCCGGAGCGAAGTAACCGCGGAAATCGATCCCCCATCGCTCTTCCACGGCGCCGATATCGATGACGAAGTTGCACATGAGGCGATGGATGACGTCGGCGCGAATCTCGTCGTCCCGGCTCCGGACGATCCCCCGAACCGCCGGAAGGCCCCCCTGCTCCACCAGGTCGCGGTAGCGGTTCAGCTTCTTCTCGTTCTGGAACATCGCTCCGCGGACGTCGCCGATCGCCGAGATTCCGAAGCCGAGAACGTCGTCCCCCGGAATCACGGCGTAGCCCTGGAAGTTCCTGCGGAGCCGTCCTTCGCTTTTGGCGCGAGCGAGCTCGTCCTCGGGTTTCGCGAAGTGATCCATCCCGATGGCTTCGTAGCCGGCCCCGAGGAGCTTCTCCCTCGCGATGGCGAAGAGCTTCATCTTCGTTTCCCTCGACGGGAGCTCGCTTTCGTCGAGCTTCCTCTGGTGGCCGCGCATCCAGGGCACGAAGGCGAAAGAGTAGCAGGCGACGCGGTCGGGCCCCATGTCGATGACCCGTTTCACCGTCTCTTCGAACGTCGCCGGGCTCTGGAGGGGAAGACCGTAGATCAAGTCCACGTTGATGCCGCTGTATCCCCGCCCGCGCGCCCGGTCGATGACGGCCTTCGTCTGCTCCGGAGTCTGGATGCGGTGGACCCGCTCCTGGACGTCGGAAGCGAAGTCCTGGACCCCCATCGACACCCGGTTGAACCCGAGATCCGCGAGGGTGTCGATGTGCTCTGCCGTAGTCACCCTGGGATCGACCTCGATCGCGAGCTCGGCCCCGGCGATCGGCGCGTAGTGCTGGAGAAGCGAATCGACGAGGAACCGAAGTCCCTCGGGTGAATGGTACGTCGGCGTCCCACCCCCCAGGTGGAGCTGAGCGAATCTGCGCCGGTTGGGTGTTTTGCCCGCGACGAGCGCTATCTCCTTCGCGAGGAGCTCGAGGTAGGGCTCCGCCCTTCCCCGATGCCTGGTGATGATCACGTGGCAGCCGCAGAACAGACAACGCTCCTGACAGAAAGGAAGATGGACGTAGAGCGAGAGCGGCGCTTCTCCGAGAGCGTCGGCGGCGGCCAGGTGCTCCTCGTAGAGCCCGGCGTCGAGATCCTGGAATTCGACCGCCGTGGGGTAGCTGGTGTATCGCGGCCCGGGTCGATCGTACCTGGCGATGAGCTCCCGGATGCTCTCGCGATCCGCCGGAATCCCGCCGCTCATGATTTCGCCCCCTCGACCAGCGTCGCCAGGGACCGGACGAAGCGAGGATGCGCCTCGACCACCGGAACGCGAAGGAACCGCGTCCCTCCCGCCTCCAGAAACGTCTTCCTGCCGCGGATTCCGATCTCCTCCAGGGTCTCGAGCCCCTCGGTGACGAAGCCTGGGGTCGCCACGGCGATGCTTCTCACGCCCGAGCTTCCCAGGCGCTCGAGGACCGAGGCGGTCGCCGGCCGGAGCCAGGGCTCCGGGCCGAACCGCGACTGGTACGAGAGCGTCGCTTTCGCCTCGGGCCAGGCGAGCGCCTTCAACAGGGCTCGAAACGTTCTCTCGCAGTCCGCGCGATACATACCGCCTTCCCGGCGATCGTAGCGCAGCGGGATGCCGTGAAAGGAGACGACGAGGTGCTCCGGCGGCGCGTTTCCCACCGACCGATGGAAGAGGTCGGCCGCCGCCTCGATGTAGCCGGGATCGTCGGGGGCGATATGTCGGATCTCGATCCCGCTCGATCTCTCGATCGCCGACTCGATAGAGCCCGTCGTCGAGCCCGTCCTCTGCGGGAAGAGGGGTACGAGGGTGATCGGCACCTCGCCCCAGGCCACCCGCTCGCGAAGCGACGGACTCCCGTATCGATAGGCGTGGTGCACCTCGACCCCGAAGTGCCGGCCGAGTGCGCTCGCGATGCGCTCCGTCCCTCTCTCCAGCGGGTTGCCCTCCTCGGTCCAGATGGACCGGTACATCTCCGCCACTTTGTGGGGGCGCGATCGCAGGATCTTCGCCAGAACCGGTCGCCACAACCATTCCGGATAGTCGACCACCATCGGGTCGGAGAGAAATTCCCGGAGGAACTCGCGAACGGCCTCGGGCTCGGGCGCGCGGGTGGTGCCGAGGTTCACGAGAAGGATCGTAGCGCCCATCGTCAGCCAGATTCTACCGAAGTTGGAGGGAGGCCGGGCGGGTACCGGGAGGCGGACGGAGTTCACCAACCGGGAGTTGCGGCTCGACCCCACGCTGGGCCTTCCCGAGATCACCGACAACCTCGAGGCTCGGTTGGTCCTTCTCGAGCGCCGCCTGACGGAACGGGGCGCTCCCATCCGAATCGAGAAGGTCGGGCGCGGACGATTCCGCTTACGGGTCGCTCGACCGCTCGAGCTTACCGAGGTTGGCTAGCGTAAAGTCAGCGCCGGGTCGCCCAGCAGGTGGTAGATGCGCAGAAGCTCGGGGAATGCTCCCGTCGCCGCGTAGGCGGACTGCGCGGCCAGGAACGCATCGCCGAGTCGCGGGTGTCGGCCGGAGACCAGCTCGCTCAGAAGCGCCTTGTGGTATTCGTGGGCCGGCTCGTTCAGGCTCAGGCCGGACGGGGAGATGGTCGCGATCGCTCCCTTCCCCTCGGCCTTCACCAGCTCTTCCGCCAGGGAATTGAAGTAGGGAAAGTGAAAGTAGCCGTTGAGACAATTCATCGTGAGGACCAGCGGCTGCCCGGACTGGGAGGCGAGGGTCTTCACGCTGGAGCTGTCGAAGATGTTCTCGGACGCCCACAGGTGGATTCCTCCATGGCCTGCGTAGCTCACGATTGCCGCCCCATCATCGAAAGCGCCGACGACGGCCTGCCGTGTCCCCTCGGTACCCAGAGTACGCAGGTAGATCCGACTGGGGTTGTGCGAACCGAGGACGGTTTCGGCGATCTCGTCGGCGTTTCGCTCGAAATCGCCCGCACTGTCGGGGTTGTCCGCAACCAGCACCGCGGCACCGAGACCGGAACCACCGCCCTCCTCGTACGCGAGAATCTTCGACACCATTACCCGAAGCTCGTCGACGCTCGCCGCGGGCAGCCGCCCCATGGCGACGTCGGGAAGCAGGTCGTCCCCGTTCACAGCGCCATAGGCCGCGTCGGACGCCGTCCACAGGTACGATGTCTTCTCGATCATCGGTGGGACCTGGTTCTTCACGCCCGTGCCGAGGTAATCCTTGAAGTCGTAGGTGGCGTCACCCACGAGTACCACGAACTGGGGAGCGGGCTTCCGCCAGTGATGGTAAGCGTAGGAGAGAAACTCCCGAATGGCTCGAGGGTGCGATTCGCCGAAGCCGAACTCGGAATCGATCTCCTCGAGCGCCACCGCCTGGCTGGAAAGCCCTTGACGGCCTCTCAGATCGAGCAGCGGTGCTGCCGCCTCGAGAAAATCCGCCGGCCCGATTATCAGGTAATCCGCCCGGTTGTTTTCATTCTTCAGGTCGGTTCGAAGCGGCGCGCGAATCTCGGGCTTCCTCACCGCCTCAGAGCTCACCACCAGGTAGCGGCGGCCAGCCTCGACGGAAAGGCTCGTTCCTGAAGGGGTCGCCTCCGCCCCGCTGAGCCACCTCGGCTGCGCCTCCGTCAGGTCGAGCACGCTCGCTCCCGAGACTCCCCCGATCTCCGCCCGACCCGACTCGCTGAATACGCCTTCGAGCCATCCGCCTTCCGCGACCAGCCGCCGCGGGTATTCCATCTCGAACCGTTCGAGCATCATCATCGAGTACGCGGCACCGGTGTCCCCCACGTTCTCGACGGAAAGGAAGTTCTCTCCCTCTCGCAGCGCGCCGGGCGGCACCTGCGCCTCGATCCGAAACGGCTCCTTCCCCTCGAACGATTCCTCGGCCACCGCCACGCCGTTCACCGCCACCCTCACGTGGTGATCCGGCGAGACGGGAAAGTCGCTGACCCCCTGTAGCCTGAGAGAAAAGCGGATTGGTTCCGACGAGGCCGCGAGGGCGCTCGCGTGGAAGGCGTAGCTTTTTGCCACCGGCGCAAACAGAACGTCCCAGAGCCACGGATCCTCCGCATCCAGGAGCGCCGCCTGGTACAGGTGGTTTTCTTCACGCTCCAGACGGTGATGGTAGAAGCCGAGGGGCAGGCCCGCGGCGGGCGTGGCCGAGCCGCGACGCATCTCCATACCTCCGGTGCCCCTCTCCAGCTCGTACACCACTTCAGCGCCGTGGGGGTTGAGCGCTGCCCCTTCGCTCCAGAAGAACAGACGCGAGCCCGGTCGGAACACGCCGTTGTCGGGCTCGAGATGAAACGCGGTGGGCTCTCCTTGACCGCTCAGCCGCAAGCCGCTCGCCGGCACCGGACGGCCTCCCAGCGAATCCTCGAATCGGACCTGGTACAGCCCCCTCTCGCGCACGGCCAGGCGCACCGCCGCCCGCGATCTCCGGTGACTCGCCGTCTCGCGATGCGCCGGCTCGGGGCCTGCGAGCACCAGCCGCACGATCA
>DAISKN010000393.1:0-6721 GCA_036820975.1 Acidobacteriota bacterium
CTCGGAGCTGTCCTCGGAGAGTCGAACCATGGATTCGAATCTCATGCCGAGCTTTTCCAGCAGGCGGATCGAGGCCTCGTTGTCCGGCGACGTTATCGCCACGATGCGCCGGAGCCCGAGGACGCTTCTTCCGTAGGCCATCACCGCGGAGGCCGCCTCGAAGGCGTAGCCCTTCGACCAGAACGGCGGAAGGAAGGCAAATCCCACGTCGACGTCTTCCAGGGAATCTCGTTTCAGGAGCCCGCAGATCCCGATGGACGCGCCGTCGTCCCGGAGCTCGGTCAAATACAATCCGAACCCGAACCTCTCGTAGCTCGCGATCGGTCCCTCCGATATGTACCGCCGGGCGTCCTCGAGCGTCCGGACTCCTTTGTCCCCGATGAAGCGCAGGAACGAGGGATCGTTGAGAAGCCCGAGGATGAACTCCGCGTCGCCCACCTCGAGCCGGCGGAGGGCCAGGCGCTCAGTTTCGACAACCGTCATGCTCGGGACATTGTAGCGAACGCCGAGGACGCAAACGAAAGACAACATGCTTTCAACGGAGTCTGTTGACGAACGTTTCCCCGCCACGTAAGATCTTCTTGTTCCGCCCAACAAATAGGGATGAGCCCGGGCTGCGCCCCGGGGGACGAGACGCCTGAAGCCCCAGCGGCGTTCGAGGGAGAATCGTGCGTTCGACGCTGCCGGCTATCCGCAAAACGCTTCTCGCCGTCCTAGTCGCCGTCGTCCCGGGTCGTGCCGCGGCGCAGCCCTTGGCGCTTGCCCACGACGGCCTGGAATGCTGGCCGTCCGATCGGTACCCCGTCCTCTCCGGGGCGTTGTCGCCTCCGGACGACGTAAGAAGCATCCGGATCTACTTCCGATCCGAGGCCTACCCGGACTTCTACTTCGTCGACGCGACGGTACAGCCGGACGGCCGCCTCGAGGCGGTCCTTCCCCTGGCCGCGCCTGATACCCGGAGAGTGATCTACTACATCGAAGCGGTAACCCGCTCCTTCGAGTCCGCCCGTACCCAGGAATGGAACCCGGAGGTTTCCGAGAGCGACGAATGCCGGCGGAGAGATCCGCTGCTGGCGCTCTTCCAGGGAAGGATTCAGGAGATCGTCGTCGGCTCCGTACGCGCTGGCGCCCCGGCCTTCCCTCCGGGTTTCATGACCGCGGGGATTGCTGCAGCCGGAACCGGGGGGATCGGGGCGACGGCCATCGTCGGCATCGTGGCCGGTGGGGTCGTAGGCGGCGTAGTGGTCGCGAACGGAGGCGAGCAGGCGCCGTCCGCCACGACCACCGCAGTTGCCGCTCCAGCCTCCACGTCGATCCCTTCGGGCTCGATCTCAACCGCTCCCTCTTCTACCACGAGCGCGCCGGCGAGTCCGTCCAACACCACGACCTCCGCTCCAGCGACCACATCGACTCCCGGCCCTTCTACCACTACCACCACGGCGATTCCGACGACGACCACCACCGCGATCTCGCCCACGACGACGACCAGCACTCCCACTACCAGCACCAGTACCACTTCTCCAACGACTACCACGAGCTCCCCAACGACCACGACGATTGCTCCCACGACCACGACGAGCGCCCCTGCGACCACGACGAGCGCTTCCACGACATCGACAACGAGCTCTCCGCCCGGAGCCGATATGGCGGTCTCGATCTCGGCCCCTGCCTCCGTCTCGATCGCGACCGTGATCCGCTACCAGGTGGTGGTGCGGAACAACGGTCCCGCGGCCGCCTCCGGAGCTCGCGCAACGATCTCGCTTCCCTTGTCGGTCACGTTCCAGAGCGCTTCGCTGGGCTCCTGCTCCGGTTTTCTCGGGTCGATCCAGTGCAACCTGGGAGCGATGGCGGCAGGGGGAAGCGCCACAATACAGATTGCGGTTTTGACGCTTCAGCTCGGGACCGTCACCGCCAGCGCTTCGGTCAGCGCGAACCAGCCCGACCCCGCGCCCGGAAACAACAGCGCTTCGGCGACGACGAATGTGACTCTGCTTCTGCGCGAAGCGACCGATGGTTTCGTCCGCCTTTCGGTGCACCTGGACGTGCCGCCGGGGGACGGACGCGATCGGGGAGAGATCGTCGTCGATTCACGCCTCGCGGGCGTCGACGACACCGCACCGGTGGAGCTGAGCGTGAGCTCCGAGCCGGGGGAATACGTGGTCGAAGCGGTTCTCACCGGCGCCAGCGGACGAAGGGGGAAATGGCGCTTCGATTTCCGACTCGCGCCCGAAATCGAAGTCGCCGAAATCCTCGTCGACGCCGGATCCGTTGCCTCTTCCGAGCCGCGCGCCGTGTCGTTTCACGCGCGTGGAGAACCGGGAGAACGACTGCGTTTCCGCTACCGCCTGACCCAGCGTTAGCCGGGCGCAGCCGTTCCTCGGATCCGGGAGGGACGGTGCGCGCGATGCGGAAGCGGCTCGCAACGGGCAAAACGCGGGAATGAGGTCTATACCCACGCTCCTTTCCTGCCGAGATCCCCGTTCTCGACCGGCTCAACGGCCCGTCTGGCGCATTACCCCTTCGATCTCTGCGGCACTATAGGGGAGCCCCCGAGTGAGTATCTCGTGGCCGGACTCGGTCACCAGGATCATGTCCTCCATGTAATAGGCATCCTCGTCGACAGAGAACATCGGCTCGAACGCGATGACCGAACCGACTTCGAGAGTATCGGTCCCGGTCTCGCCTCCATCGAGCCCCACGCCGTGAATGTGCCAGGTCTCGCGAAGCGGCGCCGCGATCAACTGCGCCGCCGCGCGACGGGCGTACTCGGTCACGAGGCTCTCCCGCGCGCGCTCGACCTCGGAGCGAGCCCGTTCCATGACCGCCTCGAGACTCACTCCTCCCTTCATGGCTCCGAGCCCCGCGCGATAGGCGCGGACCAGCAGGTCCAGCGTTTCCCGCTGATCCGCGTTGTACCTGCCCGAAACGGGCACCGTGCGCCCAACGTCGCCTTCGTAGTGGGAAAGCGCGCAGCCCACGTCCATCCGAACCAGCTCCCCTTCTTTCATCTCGCGATTCAGGTGCTCATAGTCGAAGAAGGAGCGCACGACGCTTCCGAGATGCGCGTTCGGACCCGACATCGTCCACGGCCAGAACGACGGTGCGACCGCTCCTGCGTCGAAGCAGGCACTCACCACCGCGGCCTCCGCGTGCCGCTGACTTCTGCCGACACCCACGGCCCGGATTCCCGCGAGGAGCGCGGCCGCCGAGCTCCTCGCCACCTCCCGGAGAACCTCGATCTCCGCGGGCGACTTCGCCCAGCGCATCGCCCGGATCTCCGCTTCCGCGGAAACGATCCGAGCTCCGGGAAACGCGGCTTCCACCGAGCGGCGCCAGAGGAGTTTCTCGCCCGAGACCGGCAGCATTCCCTCCGGGTTGCCGGGAAACTCCGGGCTCCTCGCTTCGTCCACGTAGAGAGTTCCGACGCCCTCGGAGAGCCGCCCCTTCATGTAAGGCAGAAACTCCTCCCAGGGCTCCACACGGGAGAATCCATGAGCGCGTGCCGATTCCTCACCCGGGGCGAGGCTCACCCCCTCCACCCTGGCGCCGAAGAGGATGGGAGCGCGCGGGACGAAAAGGACGGACTTCTTGCCGGGGCCGTCTAGCGCAAGGAGCGCCGCCGGCTGGTTCGGAAGCCCCGTGAAGTAGAGAAAGTTCGCGTCCTGCTTGAACGAGGGCTCTCCGAGGGAGGAGGGAGCCGAACGGGCATGGAGCAGGACGATGCCGTCGGGAAAAGCGTTCATCAGCCGATCCCGCCGCTCCGCGGGCTCGGCGAAGGAAACCTGCGTCGAGAGCATCAACCAGAGAGCGATCATCGATTTCCTCCCACGAAGATCCTCTTCGGCAGCATCGCGTGGATGCCTTTGGTGCCGTCCACGAGCTGTGTGACCCTCAGGTCCACCGCGGAGCTGCAAAGCACATAGGCGTCGTCCCGGCTGAGCCCGCGCTCGCGGACCAGGTGGTCGACCATTTCCGCCACCGCCATTTCCGCAGCCAGATCGAGATCGGGGTCGAGTCCCATCGTGATGTAGTGCTCCTCGGTCTCGGCTCGCGGCCAATAGAGCTTCATGTCCTTCCTCACGACCAGCTGAAGCTTTCCCCGTAAGGAGGCCTCGAGCGCCGTGCCGTCGACCTCACCGTCGCCCTGAACCGCGTGCCCGTCGCCGATGAAAAGAAGAGCGTCCCTGACGTGCACCGGAACGTACAGCTTCGCGCCAGCGGTGAGCTCTTTGTTGTCGAGGTTTCCGGCATGGAACCCGGGAGGTCGGCTTCCGACCCGCCCCGCGATCGGAGGAGGCGCGACGCCCAGGCTTCCGAAGAAGGGCCGCAAGGGAATCTCGATTCCCGGACCGAACAGCGCCACGTTTCTCTCGAGATCGAGGCGTACGAACTTCGTGCCTTGATAGGGAAAGAGCTTCGGCAGGGCTCCTCCGCCCGGCGCGAAGAGATTGACCGCCCAGGGATCGACGACGCCCATCTCGAGGATTCGAACTTCGAGAACGTCGCCCGCCTCGGCCCCCTTCACCGCGACCGGACCCACGAGAAGGTGCGGCCCCTCCTGCTTCACCTTCTCGTCCATCTCCTTCATGTCGGGGCGAATCGCCTCCTCGGGAACCCCGAGCACCCGGGACAGTCGCGCGCCGGTTACCATCGTCTCGACCTCGACGATGTCGCCCGAATCCACGGTGAGGACGGGAGCAACCGAAGCGTCGTAGTAGCCCCAGACGACGGTGTCCGGAGCCGCCTTCAACCTATGAGTCCGCTGCTGGCCGAGCGCCGGAAAGGACACCGAGAGCGCCAGCGCCACCAAAAGCGATCTGGAGACTGTCATGGACCGCCTGCCTCCCTTCGCATCTCTTGAAATCGAGTGCATCAACGCGAGCCGAGCACGATGATCGCCATCCCTAGAATGCAGACCGACGCTCCCACGAGGTCCCATCGATTCGGCACGCGGCCTTCGACGACCCAGAGCCAGAGGACCGCGCTCGCCACGTAGACTCCCCCGTAAGCCGCGTAGGTTCTCCCGGCGGCAGTCGGATGCAGGCTCAAGAGCCACGCGAAGATCGACAGAGACAGCGCCGCCGGCAGGAGCAGCCAGGGCGAAGCTCCTTTTCGAAGCCAGAGGTACGGCAGGAAGCAGCCGACAATCTCCGCGAGAGCGGTCATGAAGAACAGCAGCGAAGCCTTCAGGACGTTCAAGGGAGCCGCATCATACCGCTTATAATGGAACGGTGAGCGCCACGCCTTTCGCCTGCACCCTCGACTCCGACGGCTTCCGCCGCCGCATGGAGGAGTTCCGCGACGTCTTCGAGCGCGCCTACCTCTCGGGTGAGCGCTTTCCCTTCGGGGGTCGTTTCCGCTTCCGGGCTCTCCCCGGCCTCGAGGCAGACCTCCGGTCGCTCGCCGAGAGAGAACAGGCGTGCTGCCGGTTCTTTCGATTCGAGATTTTCGCCAGAGACGACGAGCTGTGGTGGGAGACGATGGTGGACGCGGGAGCGGAGCCGATCCTCGACGTCTTCCTCGAGCTTCCGGACCTTCTCGCTCGACGAGCCTAGCGGCGCTCTCCGGTATCGAGCATCACCCCCATCGCCAGGGCCACCCGGCGATCGAGCGCGCGCATCGAGTCGTTCGAAAGGTCGAGGACGTAGCGATCCAGGATCGTGAACTTCCGGTTGAACTCGCCGACGACCTGCCCGCCGGGAAGGCAGAAGATGAAGCACAGCGGCACCAGGCGGGTGAGGAAGCGCCGCACCAGGGCCATGAGCACGGAGTCTTCCTTGGCCTCCCACAGGGGCCGGCCGTCGGGCGAAATGCAGCTCCACTTCTTGCGAAAGATGTCGGTGAGGAGGTTCTTTCGGAGCCGAGCGAGGGTCCGGCCTCCGGGGTCGTTCACGGTGAAGGTGTGCGTGAGAAACGCGAGCTTCTGGTCCTGCAGCACTTCGAGAAGGAGCTCCTGCTTCGAGTCGTCGCGATAGAAGTGGACGTGCCTCTTCTTCGACAGGAGTCCGATCACCACCACGAGGGCTACGATGGCGGCGACGATGCCGACAACGATCGGCACCTCCGACTCGAGGCTCTCGCTCAGCCAGAAGAACGGAACCACCGCGACTCCGCCGGCGAAGAGACCCACGAAGAGGGCGGCCAGGTTCCTCAAGTAGTGGCCGGGGCGCTCGACGAAGAGGATCGGCCTTCCTTCCTCGTCCCAGATCTCGTACTTCTCGTGGATGGTGAAGACCCGCTGCCGCATGAGGAATCGATCGCGGTCGAAGATCGAGTCCGGCGATTCGACGGGAGCCGAGCGAGGAGCGGACGCTCTTGCCGCGGCCGGAGGCTGATAGGGCGAGTCCTCCGCTATGGGCTCGACCGCGGCCGCGCGCGCGGGCGCCGCTCGGCGAGCGGGGACCGGGGGCGTCGAGGGCGCTGCCATGGGCGCGCCGCATTTCTTGCAGCTCTCCTGGGAAAGCTGCATGAGACCACACTTGGGACAGCGAGTGGTACGTGCCATGGGTTGACCTGGGTTTCCACCAGGATCGCGCCCAAATGGGGAAAATGCAACCCCCGGATTCGGGTCAGTCGAAGACTTCGGGGACCCGACAGCGAAACCCGGAGACGCGCCAGGAGAGAACCTGTCAACGCACGCGGCGCTGGCTCAGTTCGTCGCCTCCAGCTCGCGCACCAGCGCCTCCGCGTACTCCTTCGTCGACGACTTGCCGCCGAGATC
>DAISKN010000394.1:0-6708 GCA_036820975.1 Acidobacteriota bacterium
GCCACCAGGCTCGTCCCGGAGCCCCGAAGCCGGCGCCTTCCGTTCTGAAAGAAGGCACGGAGGCGGCGGAGTTGGCGCTTGCCGGATACGACGAAGTCCCCGAAGTCCCTGAGGTCGCCGGCGAGCCCTCGACCCCGACGAACCTGCGCTCGTTCAACGAGCGGGGCCTCATCGAGTACGTGGTCGAGGACGAGGCCGTGAGCCACGCCATAGACGTCCAGCTCCGAAGCTTCCTCTTCGATCTGGAAAAAGTGGTGTTCGGCTGCTTCGCGCGGCTGCGCAATGACGGCAAGGGAGAGATCGCGAGCGACCTCTTCTCCGACCGGGTCATGGTGGTCGGCGACGTGTTCTTCGACTCCGGCCAGCTGGCGCAGCATTTCGCGCGCCTCTCCCGCTTCCGGTTCGAGACCTCGAACGGAAACGCCGTCGCCCGGGGACTTCGCCGAATCCTCTCCTCCACCCCGCCCCAGAAAAGCGCCTACCGCGAGCTGAGCCGCGCGGTCCACGACGACAGCCGCTTCCTCGCGAGCGCGGTCTAAGAGGGTAAGAAGGGGATGGCGAAACAAGGGGACCAATCCGTCATTTCCTCTTGTCCCCTTTGCTGGATAGCCGCCGACGATGCGCTCTGCTGCCCCGCGCGAACAGCGTGAGCCCTTCGATACTGCGGTAGTGCTTCCAGTTCCGGGTCAGAAGGGCCAGCTTCCTGGTGATTGCTGTCGAAGCGATGAGCGCGTCCTCCTTTTCGAGCCGGGGGTGGTCGCGTCGCAGCTTGGCGTACCGGTCCGTGATCCACTGATTCAGCGGAACGACTCGAAAGCGCTCCAACGTCAATGTGATTGCCTTTCGCTCGCTGTCACGAAGCCCGCGCTTGGAGAGCAGCTCCTTCCGGGTCACGACGGAGTAGTAAATCTCGAAGTCTTCGCTTTCGAGAACGGAAGAGAGAAATCCGCGGTTGAGGAAGTCGATGAGGACGTCCGTGTCGACTAGGAGCTTGACCTTTGCCACTCACGGATCTCTTCGAGAAAGTCCTCGTCCGACTGTGACCTAGAGCCCTTCCGCAGCTCTTGCACGTAGGCAATGCTGTCCGTCACGTCGGTGTGCCCGTACGGATTGAATCGGTCGCGCACGATCTCCTCCAGAAGGCTGACCGGGTAGACTCCCTTGCGCTTCGCTTCCTGGACCAGTCGACGCTTCAGACGCGAGTCGAAGGACAACGTCCACTTTTCCTTTCGCAGGGAGGTCTTGGGCATAGGCTTGTTCCGACAGTATTTTATACGTACGCCGATTCTCCTTCAAGCTGGATCTCTTCCACCGCGACGCCGAGCCGACGGTCCACGACGACACTCGCCTCCTCGCGAGCGGGTGTTGAGCGCGGTCTAGCTACTCGCGGGCGCCCAGGAGCTCGCGCTGGAAGGCGTTCACCAGGCTGTTCTGCTGCAGCAGGTAGTAGCCTTCGACGAACAGGGCGAGAAGGCTGTAGAGGAGCGAGAGATACCCGAGGCCGCCGTGGACCCAGCTGGGGATCGCGCGGGTGTGGGCGCCGCCTCCGAGGATGAAGGTCACCATCAGGAGCCCCATTCCCGAGAACGCCCAGGGAAGGACTTTCGCCTTGATGCGGCGGCTCGATCGGAGGCGCTCTCCGCCCCTCCCGTGCTCCTCCACCGCGCGCTTCAGGTTCGAGCTCATTCCCACGAAGTAGAAATAGGTCATGGTGTGGGTGAAGACCGCGAGCGAGGCGGCGGCGAGGGCGTAGAGGAAGTGCTTTCCGAAGGCGCCCCCGCCGTCGGGAATGTGGATGCCGTAAAATACGGTGATCCCGATGGCGGCGATGGAGAGCAGATGAAGAGTCAGAAGACCAATGGTCATGAGAAGCGACATTATAAGACGAAGCTCTGGGCGGGACTCGTTCTCGCGCTCGCGGGCGTTCTCGAGGCCTCAGACCCGGTAGAACGCCTTTCGACTCCGGCAGGCGAGGACAGCCTCACCCCGTTTCTCGCGGGCTCCTCGACGGGGCTGCACATGAGCTGGCTTGAGAAGACGGCGGAGGGCCACCTTCTTCGCTACGCTCGCTGGGACGGAGCCCGGTTCACCGAGCCCGCGACCGTGCGGGCCTCCGACAGGTTCTTCGCGAACTGGGCGGACTTCTCCTCGGTCGTTCCTTTCGGAGAAGCCTCCGGACAGGAACGTCTCGCCGCTCATTGGCTCGAGAAGTCCGCCGCGGGGACCTACGAGTACGACGTCTTCGTCTCGATCTCCGACGACGGCGGCAAGACCTGGAGTCCCGGTGCCAAGCCTCATCGGGACGGCACTCTGAGCGAGCACGGCTTCGTCTCCCTCGTTCCTTCGGGAGCCAAGGGCTTCTCCATGGTCTGGCTCGACGGGAGGAATTTCCAGAAAGACGCCGCCGACAACGAGATGGCTCTGATATCGACGACGTTCGACGGGAACGCTTTCACCGAGGAAGCAGCTCTCGATGCGCGCGTCTGCGAGTGCTGTCAGACGGCGATGGCGCCGATCGAGGGAGGCTTCTTCGTCGCTTACCGGGATCGGTCGCCGGAGGAGATCCGCGACATCTCGTACGTTCGCTCCACCTCAGGGCAGTGGAGCACACCGCGAACGCTCAATGACGACGGCTGGCACCTCACGGGGTGTCCGGTGAACGGACCGCAGGCCGCGGCCGACGGGAATCGCCTGGCTCTAGCATGGTTCACCGCCTCGAAGGACGATCCCCGGGTGCAGATCGTCTTCTCCGACAACGGCGGAGAGACGTTCGGGGCTCCGATCCGCGTCGACGCCGGGCGGGCTCTCGGTCGCGTGGACGTCGAGCTGACTGGCGACGGCGCGGTCGTCACCTGGCTCGCGCGCGCGACGCGCGGCGGGGAAGTCCTCGCTCGACGGATCTCGCCGAAGGGAGACGCCTCCGAGATCGTCACCGTCGCCAGCACCGGCGCGGACCGGGCGAGCGGGTTTCCCCGAATCGCGTCGTTCCAGGGCAGGACCTACGTCGCCTGGACGGAAGCCGAGTCCCGTCAGGGTCCCACTCGTGTCCAGTTCGCGAGGCTCGCTCTCGAATGACGGCTCTCTTTCTTCTGCTCCTCGCCCTCCAGCCCGAATACGAACCGGCGACGGATTTCGAGGCGAAGGACCTGGCAGGTAACGCCGTTCGACTCTCCGACTTGAAGGGGAAGGTGGTTCTCCTCAACTTCTGGGGCATCTGGTGCAAGAGCTGCCGGGTCGAGATCCCGCACCTTTCGGCGCTCGACCGCGAGTTGAGGGAGAAGGGGCTCGTGGTCCTCGGCGCCGACTACGGCGACGCTCCCGAGGATCTCGGGCCGTTCGTGAAGGAGCTCGAGATGACCTATCCCGTCCTCGTCGATGAGGGCCTCGCGGACGAGTATGAAGTCCTCGTCTATCCCACGACGGTCGTCATCGATCGGAGGGGTCTCATCCGGGCGCGCGTCGAGGGCTACCGGGAGGAGAGCTTCGAGGAGATGAAAGCGCTGGTGAAGCGCCTCCTTGAGGAGAAACCCACAGCCGAGCCGTAAACCGGATTGCGGTCTTGCCGCAATGCTGCTATACTGACAATCCGCATCGTGGAAAGTAAGGCTAGCGTCGTCGTCTCCTCCCGCGGACAAATCACGCTTCCCGCCGAGCTGCGTCATCGGCTGGGTATCCGGGAGGGCGGCGTCGTCACCCTGGAGGAGCGCAACGGCGCCCTGATCCTGAGACCGGCCGCCGTCGTCGAGCTCACGATGTACACCGACGAGGACATCGCCCGTTGGGACGTGGACGACGAGCTCAGCGAGGCCGAAAAACATCGCATCCGGAGGAAGCTCGCGCGGAAACCGTGAAGCTGTTCCTGGACGCGAACGTTCTCTTCACCGCCGCTCACAATCCCGACGGCAAATCCGCGTTCGTGATCCAGCTGGCGCGCGAGGGGAAATGGGAGGTGGTGACCTCGCCGTTCGCACTGGAGGAGGCTCGCCGGAATCTGGAGGCCAAGTTTCCCGATGCCGTCGCTCTACTGGATGGCTCGATGAGAAGCGTCGCGCTCGTGCCATCGGCAATTGAAGGACATTGCCCCCTCGATTTGCCGAAAAAAGACGTCCCCATCTTCCTGTCGGCCCTTGGAGCGCAATGCACTCACCTCCTCACAGGCGATTGGAAAGACTTTGGAAGATTCATGAACGCGCCGGACGAGACATCGGGGATCATCATCCAGACCGTCGCGGAGCTTCTCTCGAATCTCTGATCGTCTCCGCTCGGTGGACGAAGCTCATTTCTTGAACCGTGGAAGTCGGTGACGTACGATCATGAGACTTGGGAAAGAAAAAGAAGAAGACGACTGCTCGCGTGCCCGCCCCTCCGCAGGCAACGTCCGTCAACCGGCTCGGCGTCGTCGTTTCCGTTCTGCTCCTCGCGGGTCTCGCCGCGGCCGTCGCCTACGTGGGGCGTTTGCCACCGGAGGCGGCGAGCGTCTCCCCTCCTCCCGCGGAAACGACGGATCTCGAGAGATGGCAGGCAGCGCCGGTTCGCGATTTCGCGCTCGACTCCTCGTTCGCCCTCGGCCCCGAGGACGCTCCCGTCACCATCGTCGAGTTCAGCGATTTCGAGTGCCCCTTCTGCAAGCAGGCGGCGAATTATTTGAATGATTTGAAGGCGCGACACGGCGATAAGCTCCGGATCGTCTTCAAGGACTTCCCCCTCGATTCCAACTGCAACCGTCACATCGAGAGGCAGACCCACGCGCTCGCCTGCAGCGCGGCCGTCCTCGCGCGCTGCGCGGGGGCGCACGGGCGCTTCTGGGAGATGCACGACGCGATCTTCGCGCTTCCCCAGCTGAGCGACGAGTCGCTTCAAGCTCTTTTCCACGATCTCGGCATCGAAGCCTGCGAGGGCGAGGAGGAGTTCCTCGCCAGCATCCGGGCCGACATCGAGGAGGGGCGGAAGCTCGGCGTGACCGCGACCCCGACCCTCTTCGTCAACGGCCGCGAAGCGTTGAATCGCGAAGAAGGCATCCGTACCATCGTCGACCACATTCTTTCTACTCCCTGAAACGAGGTCTCATGAGAAAACGCCTTTTCGCTTCTCTCCTTCTTCTCTCGCCCGCGGTAGCACTCGCCGCTCCGCCGGACACCGTTTTTCTCGAGGAGCTCACCTGGACCGAGGTCCGGGACCTCCTAGCGGCGGGAAAGACCACGGTCATCGTCGCTTCCGCGGGGAACGAGCAGAACGGACCGCACATGGTTCTCGGCAAGCACGAGTACATCGTGAAGCATGCCGCGGATCGAATCGCGCGGAAGCTCGGGAATGCGCTCGTAGCTCCGATCGTCACCTACGTACCGGAGGGCGCCATAGACCCGCCCTCGGGCCACATGCGCTACCCCGGCACCATCAGCCTTCCCAACGTCTATTTCATGAAGATCTACGAGTACGCCGCGAGGAGCCTCAAGGCCCACGGTTTCACCGACATCGTCTTCCTCGGCGACAGCGGCGGAAACCAGAACGGCATGGAGGAAGTCGCCCTCGCCCTGAACGCCGAGTGGAGGGGAGGGAAGACCCGCGTCCACTTCGTCCCCGAGTACTACTCCGACAACGGCTTCACCGACTGGCTCAAGACCCAGGGCGAGACCGACGAGAGCATCGGGACCCACGCCGGAATCTCCGACACTTCGCAGCTTCTCGCGGTAGCTCCGCAGCACGTCCGGAAGGACAAGCTGGCGAAGGCGGGAGGATTCGAAGGAAGCGGAGTGACGGGCGATCCCACGAAAGCGACCGAGACGTACGGGAAGAAGGGCATCGACTTCAAGGTCGAGACGGCGGTCGCGCGCATCCAGACGCTCGTCTCGGAGCGGTGAAGGATCTCTTCGAGGACGTACGCCGAAGCGCTCCACCTCAAGCCTGGTCCAACGGCGTGACTCTCGCCCGGGAGGGCGCGGTCTCGATCGAATCCGAGGAAGGCGAGGAGATAGTCGCCCGGGTCGCGCTCCCGGGCTCCCCCCTGAGTCCGAGGGTTTCTCTCTTTCCAGGAGACGGAGAGTGGGAGTGCGACTGCGGGAGCGTCCTCGATGCCTGCGAGCACGTGGCGGCGGTGGTCATCGCCCGCCGTCAGGGGATCGGGTCGAAGCCTCGTAGAAACCCGCTCGAATATCGCCTCTATCGCTCTTCCGAGGGGATTCGACTCGAGCGCGGGGCGCAGATCGACTCCCGCTTCCAGGCGATCGAATTGCCTCTCGACCGGCTCAAGGTAACGCCGTTCGAGGCCTCTCCGGAAGATCTGGAGATCGAGAAAGCGCTCCGGGGGAACTATCGGGGAACGATCGACAAGGGCGCCGCCGCGAGAGTGCTCGAAGCGCTCTCCCGTGCGCGGCACGTCACCCTCGACGGCGCGGCCATCCGCATCTCTTCGGAACCTATCGTCCGCCCCTTGGTCGTCGACGACGCCGAGGATGGCTATCTTCTGCGCCTCGGCGACGCCTCCGATGTGCGGGAAAGGTTCAAGAACGGCATCGCCCTCGTACGCGATTGCCTGAGGCCCGAAGGCGAGCCCAACCTGAGCGGCCGCGAATGGGAGGACCTGACCCGTGGCCGAATCTATCGCCGCGAGGAAGTGGGAGAGCTGGTCGGGCAGGTCCTTCCTTCCTTGAAGGGGCGAATTCCGATCGAGGTCCGCGCACGCGACCTTCCCGGGGCGGTTCGCGAACGGCC
>DAISKN010000395.1:0-6699 GCA_036820975.1 Acidobacteriota bacterium
ACACCCGGATGGAGGGCCCCGACGCCGGCGCCTTCATTCTCAAGGGTGCGGACGTGAAGTACGTCTACCCGCGGGCGATGCACTTCCACTATCTCCTCACCGGCGACGAGAGAGCGCGGGCGGCGGGCGAGGCGATGGCGCGCTTCTGCTTCGAGCGCTGGGAGCCGGGGTATCGTCCCGAACGCTATCGACCGGTCTCACCCGACGTCGACCCCGAGGCCGGGCGTGAGTTCTGGTCGCCGCGCCACGAGGCCTACGGGTTTCTTGGAGTGCTTCACGGATGGGAGCTAACCGGGAGAGAGCTCTACTGGCGGAAGGCGCGGGACTACGCGGACACCCTCCATCAGCACCAGACCCGGCCGCCCGACGGGCGGCCCGCCGACGGCTCCTTCCGTCAGGACTGGGGCCTGTACGATCCGAGCGAGTCGCGTCTCCCCGGGGCGACGTCCGCCTGGATGACGGCGATTCTCCTCGACGCGCTCTTTTCCTACTGGCGGCTGAGCGGCGACCAGCGGGTTCCGGAGATGGTCGTGCGCTGGTGCGACTTTCTCGACCGGCGAGGGCTCGTGCCCGATGGCTCGCGCGCCTACTACGTGATCGACTGCTTCGGCTCGGAGGCCGCGCTCGAGGCGCCCGGCCCGCAGGATCAGGGCATGGAGCGCCACGACACCGAGCTCGCGGCGAGCTTCGCCATGGGGATCTTCTTCTCCCGCGACCGGAAGCAGAGGGAGCGATTCCGCGGACGGTTCGACCGGCTGCTTTCCGAGGCGGCGCGGCTCGACTTGAACCGGCCGCCGCGATGCTTCAACTGGGCCCTTCAGTCTTCGAGCCAGCTCGTCTACTTTCGCGAGAACGCGGCCGGCCTTCCGGTCCTCGGCGGAGCGGCCCGGGTGGGAGGCTCCGCGCCCGGCGAGGACGAAGTTATTCCTTGAAGGGGACGCCGCCCTTCATCACGAAGCGCACGCGCTCGAGCTCCGTGATGTCGGCGAGGGGATCCCCTTCGACGGCGATGATGTCGGCGAGTCTTCCGGGGGCGATGGCGCCGACGCGATCGCTCCAGCCGAGGACTTCGGCGGCGTTCCGGGTGGCCGTGAGGATCGCGTCCATGGGCTTCATGCCCCACTCGACGTAGTCGCGGAACTGCTTGGCGTTCTCGCCGTGGGGAATCATCCCGGCGTCGGTGCCGAAGGCGATCTTGACCCCGTGCTTCATGGCGAGGAGGAAGGCCGCTTGATGGCCCTCGACGATTTTCGCGAGCTTCTCGACCACGATCGGCGGATAGCCCCATCCGGGGGCGCGCTCCAGAAACCAGCGGTCCTCGTACGAATCCTTCACGAGATACGTGCCGCGCTCGACCATCAGCCGGGCGCCCTCTTCGTCCAGGAACGTTCCGTGGTCCACGGAGACGACTCCGGCGCGAGCCGCGCGTTTGATCCCTTCGGCGCCGTGCGCGTGGGCGGCCACCCGCCGGCCCCAGGCCCGGGCTTCGTCGACGAGAGCGTCGAGCTCCTCCTGGGTGAAGAGAGCCGCCTCGACGGAGTCCTCCTCGGACATCGCGCCCGCGGTCGCCATCACCTTGATCACGTCGGCGCCGTACTTCACCTCGAAACGGACCTTCTTCCGGATCTCGTCGACGCCGTCGGCGACGCCGGAGAGCGTGTGAAACTCCACGAATGGCGAAAGCCCGTTGACGTCGCCGTGCCCGCCGGTGGCGCTGATGGGAAGCGTTGCCGCCTGGATTCTCGGTCCGGGAATGTCGCCGCGATCGATCGCCTTACGGAGCGCCACGTCCACGAACTGCGGCGCGCCGACGTCGCGGATGGTGGTGAATCCGGCTTCCAGAGTGTCGCGGGCGTAGGTCGGTGCGAGGACCGCGGCGTCGAGAAAGCTCGAGCGGAACTCCGAGGCCGCGCCCGGCGCGACGGTGATGTGGGTGTGGCAATCGATGAGCCCGGGAAGGACCGTCATCCGGGAGAGATCGATGACCTTGGCTCCCGCGGGGATTTCGAGTCCCGGGCCCACGGCGCGGATGCGCTCGCCTTCGATGAGAATGGTCGCCCCCGTCACGGGAGCCCCGCCGAGACCGTCGATGAGGCGCCCCGCACGGATGGCCACGGAGGTCGGCTCGTCCCCGGTTTGAGCCGCCGCGGGAGACGCGAGGAAGACGAGAAGGCAGAGGAAACGGCGCATGGCCCGAAGGATAGGAGACCGGGGTCGCCCCTTCAAGCGGGACGCCGCCGGCTATACGAGGAGACTGAACGTCGCCCGGTAGCTCTTCGTTCTCTCCCGCTCCTGCAGGTGCATGGCGTAGGAGCGGCGGGAGCGCGTCTCCTGGAGAACGTAGCTTCCCTCCGAAAGACCCTCCCCGAACACTCCTTCGAAGACCAGGTCGAACTGCTCGATGCCTTTCGCGCCCGGCCCGTCCTCGATGGAGACGAGCTGGAGCTCGTCGAGGAAGCGAGAGCGATCGTCGTAGACTCGGAAGCTCCGCTTGAGGAGCTCGCGAAAGTGCTCCCGCGAAGAGAGCACCGAGGAGTTCCCCGATGCCGTACCCGAACCCGCCGCGGCCGCGACCGCGGAGCCGCAGACACCGACGATGAGCTCGCGTCGTTCCATGTCCTTTCTCCCCGTCCTCCTCGAATGCAAACGTCGAGCCACCCGATCGTCGAGTCGGTGTTCCCGCTTCCAGTGAAAGAGGTTAACCCGATCTTCTCGCCGGCGGGCCCGCGCGCGGGAGGAAACCGCGTCGTAAGGCCTTCCTACGCCCGAGGGCCGGACGGCGGGGATAACTCCTCGCCCGCTCTTCCGTTAGCGGACGGAGTCGAGGGTGTCGCGATTCCCGACACCCTTCTACGGGACCGAAGCCAAAGGTAGAGAAGCGGCGGTGCCGCCGCGAGACCGAACCAGCGTGAAAAACCCTCGGCGAAGACCACGGCGCCGTTGAAGAACATGAGCGCGAGGAATCCATGCGTCAGGACCCGCAGCCACCCGGATCGAAGACGGTAGCGTTCTTCGTCCATCCACCACCAGAGCGCGTCGCCCGTCCAGACGAGGGTGAAGAGGTAGTTGAAGAACAGCCCGGATCCCGACGCGATACCGAAGAGCTCCTCGGTCTGACGGGCGGTCTCGAGAGCGGCTTTCGAGTGGCTCCAGCCGTGTACGAAAGTGAACGCGGCCGCGACGTGGGCGAGGTAGAACGACAATCCCGCGCTCCAGAGAAGGCGAGTTCTCCCGTCCCATCGCTCCCCGCCGAGGAGCCTCGAGAACGAAGCCGCCACGTACAGAACGAGCGCGATTCGCACCGTGCCGACGGTTATCGCCTCTTCCGTCATCGCGTCGTGGCACCTCCCCGGACCGTGAGCTAGACTCGCCACGAATCATGGCGCAGAAGCCCCTCTATTATGGCTGGGCGAACCTCGGAGTCGCCGCGCTGGCGATGGTGGCGACCCTGCCCGGACGAACGCAAGGACTCGGGCTCGTGACCGAGCCCCTCATCGCCGACCTCGGAATCGACCGGGTGAGCTACGCCAACGTCAACCTCTGGGCGACGCTCCTGGGCGCGGCGCTCTGCCTTCCCGCCGGGCGGCTCCTGGATCGCTTCGGCTCGCGCGCCGTTCTCACGGCGATTCTCCTCGCCCTGGGGGCGACGGTCCTGTTCATGAGCGCCGCCTCGGGGCTCGGGTCGCTCTTCGTCACCGTGACCCTCACGCGCGGCCTCGGACAGAGCGCGCTCTCGGTCGCGAGCCTCGCCCTCGTGGGAATGTGGTTCGCGAAGAGGCTCAACCTGGCGATGGGAATCTACTCCGTGCTCGTGGGAATGGGGTTCATCGCCGCTTTTCCCGCCGTGGGGCAGGCGGTGCTTTCGGCGGGCTGGCGCCCGGCCTGGCTCGGAATCGGGCTCGTCCAGGTCGCGGTTCTCGCTCCGCTCGCCTGGATTCTCGTGCGGGACAACCCCGAGAAGGAAGGTCTCGCGCTCGACGGCGAAGAGTCGAAGTCCGACGGCCGTCTCGTCGATCTGTCCGTCGGGGACGCGCTCCAGAGCCCCGCGTTCTGGGTCTTCGCGCTCTCGAGCTCTCTCTTCGGGCTCGTCTACTCCGGCATCGCGCTCTTCAACCAGTCGATTCTCGAGGAGCGCGGTTTCGACGCTTCGACCTACCACCGGGTTCTGGTGATCTCGACGCTCCTCGGGCTCGCCGCGAACTTCGGCGGCGGGTTTCTCGCTTCGCGGTACCCGATTCAGCGCGTCATGGGGATCGGGATGGCGGTCCTGGCGCTCGCGCTTCTCGCGCTTCCGTCGGTAGAGACCCAGACCCACGTCGTTCTCTACGCGATGGCGATGGGCATCGCCGGCGGAGTGGTGACCGTGGTTTTCTTTTCCGTCTGGGGGCAGGTCTTCGGGCGGCGTCATCTCGGCCGCATCCAGGGCTGCGCCCAGATGATGACCGTCTTCGCCTCCGCCGTCGGCCCGCTGCTCCTGGCGATGACCCTGAAGAGCACCGGATCCTATGATTCGATCTTCTACGTCCTCGCGGCGGTGGTGGTGCTCCTCGGAGTCGGGTGCTGGTACGTGTCGCTCCCCAGCCGGGCCGCGGAGCTCGAGTCCGGCCGGGTCGCGGCGGGAGGTGCAAGCGCATGAGAAGTCACGTAAGCCTCGCATGCCTGGTCGCGCTCGCGGTCGCCGGTTGCTCGCGCGAGTCTCCGCCCGGAGCCGACGCGCAGGCGGAGCGCGATCGGGCGTTCGAGGAGATGATGACCAACGTGAGCCTCGTCGGCCAGTCGACGAGCTTCGATCGCGAGGGGATCGCCGGCAAGGAAGAGTACGTGATCGAGAAGGTCTCGCGGATCGCGGGCGATCGGTGGCTCTTCCAGACCACGATGAAGCTCGGCTCCGGCGAAGTGACCGTGCCGATTCCCATCACCATCCTGTGGGCGGGCGACACGCCGGTCATCACCCTCACCGATCTCTCGATCCCCGGTATGGGAAGCTACAGCGCGCGGGTGCTCCTCTTTCGCGGCCACTACGCTGGAACCTGGATGGGCGCCGAAGGCGGCGGCCACGTGTTCGGCGACATCGTCCGCCGCGACGACTGAGCCTCAGAACCGGAAGAGCCGCGTGAGCTTGACGACGAAGCTGCGGTTGAGAAGCTCCGGGAACCCAGAGCCACGGTCCGGCCCTTCGAGCCCGCTCAGGCCGTTCATGGTGTCCCGTCCGTCGGTATAGACCACGTAGAGGTCGCTTCCCGGCTGAAACTCCCAGCGAAGCCGGACGTTGGTCTCGAGAGAATCGGCGGCGGAGTTGTACTGGCCGAGCGCGCTCAGGAACAACCGGGGCGACATCATGTGGTTCACCCGGGCCGTGACCAGGCTCGTCGAGAAATCGCCTTCCTCCAGGTTCACCCAGTTGAACTCCAGGCCCGGCTCGAGCGAGAGCCGGGTCAGGATCTCGATCCGGCCGCGGTAGCCGACCGCCGTCCGGTCGCCGCTGTAGAAAGACCCGATCTGGTAGAAAAGATCCCCCGACACCCTCCGATGAGGCCCGAGCTTGTACCGGTAGCGCACGTCCGAGAACTCGTAGGTCGCGATCGGCAGCACTATCCCGGGGTAAATCTCGAAGGGCTCGGGAAGATACTCGAGGTTGCGGCTGTAGGTGATCTCCATCTGGTCGCTGTTCTCGTAGTCGAGCAGGGCCGAGGCCTTGCCAATCCTCGTCTCCAGGGTTCCCGCGGTATCGGTGATGTAGTCGAAGCTCCCGTTGAAGCTCGCCTTCCGTATCCCCCAGATGCCCGGTCGAGGGGAGAACCGCAGCAGCGCGAATCCGCGCTCGAAGTTCTCGCGGCTCAGAAACCCGATCTCGGGGTTGAAATCGTCCTCGACCACCATGCGCTCGAGCTGGACCCCGTAGCGATCGCTCGCGAAGTTCATCCGCGCCCGGTACGCCTGGTCGTCGGTTCCGAGCCCGGGGGTGTCGCTTCGGGCCCAGAACGCGTTGACACGCAGGTCCTGGGCGAGGTTCAGGTCGGTATCGAGACCGTAGACCAGGTTGTCGCCGTCTCCGCCCGAGCTCGGCGCGCGTCGGGTGAGGATGACCCCGACGTTGCTCCGTTCGAAGACGTCGCGCTTTAGGCGAAGAACCGAGAAGTCGGTTGCGAGCGCCTCCGCCGGCGCGAAATCGTCGGTACGAATCTGGAGCAGGCCGAGGGAGTAGTCGCCGACGCGTCCGCTGAGTCGGCCACCGGCCACGATGGGAATCGCCTGCGATTCCTCGAGACCGACCTTCCGGCTGAAGAAGACTACCGGGGCGTTGTCCGGGGGCAGAGCCCCCCGTCCCCCTTCGATGCCGAAATTGAAGATTCCCTGCCCCTCGAGGAAGAACTCGCGCTTTTCCGGGTAGAACAGGTTGAACCTGGTCAGGTTCACCTGCTGCTCGTCGACCTCCACCTGCGCGAAGTCGGTGTTGTAAGTGAAGTCGAACGTGACCCCTCGGGTGACCCCGTACTTGACGTCGAAGCCGACGTCGCCGTCCACGTCGTTCGAGTAAGGGGGGTCGGCCTCGAGGTTGGTGGTCACGTCGCCGCGCACGTAGGGCTTGACCTCGAGGTTCCGCGAGCTCGCGGGCGTCTCGAGGCCCACCAGTGTCGCGGCCGAGGAGACTTTCAGAAGCCCCTGGGTCCCGTAGGATGCGGGGATGGGGGTTATGTG
>DAISKN010000396.1:0-6693 GCA_036820975.1 Acidobacteriota bacterium
GACGTGGTAACTGTTGTCCACCAGCACCGCGATCTGAGTTACGTCTCCTCCAGTGCCCAGCCAGGCGCCCGCGGTCGCGAGCGGGACGTGGACCAGAGATTGATCGATCTCGGGGACTCCGGTACGAAAGATGCCGACAACGCGAACCAGCTGTCCCGCGATCTCTCCCGAGGCGTCCTGGGCCGTCAGGACCAGGCGGGAACCAAGACGCAGCATTAGGGCCTCCGCGAGACCGGCACCGACGTAGGCCGCGAGACGATCGCCGGGCTCGAGGTAGCGCCCCTCGGAGGTCTTCTCGTCCAGGATTCCGAACCTCGCCTCCGCCTCCGATTCCACTCCCACGATCTGGACCGGCCTCGCTCCCGTGGGCGAGCTCGCAAGACCGCTCACCGCGAGCTGCGGGGAAACGGCGGTGACGTAGCTCCGGAGCTCGGGGGCCTCGAGGGCGGCCTCGGCCTTCGCACGCGCTTCCTGAGAGAGGCGGTCTTCGATCTTCCGGCTCGTCTGGAACCCGGGCCGCTGGATCGAAACGTGGCCGCTTCCCATGCGAACGCCGGACTCGATCCAGGCTTCGTGGGTGCCGTCGCCCAGGGGGAACGTGATCATGAGGAGCGCCCCGCCGACGACGAGAGCGAGCGCGGTGAGGATCGTGCGCCGCAGGTGGCGCCTCAGGTTCCGGCAGGCGAGGTCGGCGAGAACTCCGAGCCTTCGCGTCATAGACCGGAGAGGGTATCCGCCGGAGGAGTGCGGGCCGCGTGGGCCGCGGGATAGATGGCGGCGACGAGCGCGGTGAGCAGAAGCGCCCCGGCCGACCACAGGGACTGCGCGGGCTCGATCTCGACCCGCAGAACCGGCCTCATGAGGGCGCCGAACATGGTGAAGTCGCCGTAGAGAAAACTCATGTCCGGAGGCGCCTGGCTCCACCAGAGCATGAGGGGGAAGGTCAGGAGAGCTCCCGCGAGAAGACTGAGAACGCCGAGCGCCAGAGCTTCCCACACCACCGTCGACACCACTTGCACCGGCGTCGTCCCGAGCGCAAGCATCACCGCGAACTCCCGCCGGCGCTCGAAGGTCGCCATGAGCATGGTGTTGGCGACACCGAAGAGCGCGATGGTGAAGACGATCACCAGGATGATCCAGTACCAGGAGTCGAGGAGGGTGATGTAGTCGAGCATCTCCGGCTGGAGCCGGGTCCAGGGCTCGATTTCCAGAGCCGGACGCAAGGGGGACAACGCCCGCTCGATTCGAGTCGCGGCCTCGGGGGCGAGCCATGGATCCGCTGTCGCGATGGCGATCTCGTGAACGCGCGAAGGCTCGAGGGCGACCAGCCTCTGCAGCGAGTCGAGAGGAAGAAGCGCGTGGGAAGCGTCGACCTCCGAAAGCCCGGTGCGGAAAATTCCGGAGACGATGAAGAGGTCGTTCCCCATCGAGCCGTCGGCGGCGGGCGCTACCACCACGACTTCACCGCCGGGCGCGACTTCGAGCTGGCGTGCCATCTCGGAGCCGAGAAGGAGCTCGTTCACGCCGGAGTTCGGGAGCCTTCCCGCCGTGAGCCCCGTCAGGATTCGGCTCACCCGCGGCTCGAGCTCGGGGTCGATTCCGAGGAGCATTCCCGCCGAAGTGGAGGCGCCGGAGCTGATGAGGCCTCCCGCGTACACCCGCGGAGCGGCGGCCGCGACCGCCGGATCGGCGGCCACCGCGGCGAGAAGAGCCCCGACGTCGGCGCCCTCGGCGCCTCCGATGGTGTCGTAGAGGCTTCGTTCGGGGCGGTACTCTTCGGAATGGATCTGGACCTGGCCCGTGAGGATGCCGGTGCCGTTCTCGACCATCTCCGCCTTGAGGCCCTCGGCCCATCCCAGCATGAACACCACAGCGAAGTAGCCGAAGCCGAGCCCGGTGGCGGTGATGATCGTGCGTCTCTTGTTGCGGCCCAGGTTGCGCCACCCGAGCTTGATCCAGGGACCGCCCATCCTCGCCCTACTTCCGGCTCTTAAGGTTCTGTAGAGAAAAGTACGACTCGTCGATGGGAACCCCGAACTCGAGCTTCTGGTATCGCACCGTCGTGCGCTCCCCCGGCTTATCTGCAGGACGCATGTCCATGAGGGTCGGCACCAACCGGCCGCCCATCGTCTTGAAATCGCCGAACGTGAGGCCGCGTGCTGGCTTTCCGTCTTCGTCGTAGTAGCGGGCCCAGACCGGCATGAGGTCTCCCTTTCGCACCTGGTACTCGATGCGGCCCCAGACCACCGCCGCCTCGGGCCGGGGCGTCAGCACCAGCTCCCATACCTCGACTCCGTCGCGGCTTCCCTCGAAGCCGATCTCGATGTCGTAGTCCTCGACGAGACGGCTGTCCTTCACCAGGTCGTCGTTGGTGAAGTGCGAGCCCATCCACGATCCCATCATCATCGAGGCGGGGATCTTGATGGTGCGATCGACTTTGGGAAGGTAGTTCCAGATGTCGTCGCTGGCCTTGAGCGTCGCCGTTCCGGCTTCCTTGGGAGGCGCGAGAATCCGCACCAGGGAGTGCTCGACCCCGAGAGACCACATCTCCATCGTGAGACTCCGCTCCCAGTTCTCGGTGACGACCTCCATCACGGCGACGCCGTGGCTGGACTCGCCGCGCAGAAGCCGATCGACCCGGTCGATGATCTCGCGAGGCGACTCTCGAGCGCTCAGGAAGAACGAAAGCGCGACTATACTGAGCATTCGGTTCGGAGGATAGCACACGTGTCAGAGTCGTTCTTCGTCCCCCGCGGGACCGCCTGGGCCGCGACCGAAGCCACGCGAGGTCCCTGGGACGACGCGCACCAGCACGCCGGCCCGCCGGCGGGTCTTCTCGGCCGCGTTCTCGAGAAATTCCAACCCCGGGACGACGCGCGCATCGTGAGGGTGACGGTCGACATCCTGCGGCCGGTCCCCATCACCGAGATCGAGGTAGAGGTGAAGGTCGCCCGGCCGGGAAAGCGCGTCGAGCTTCTGGAAGCGGTCATGACCTCCGGCGGCGACGCGGTCTTGAAAGCCCGCGCCTGGCGACTTCGAACGGCCGCTCTCGCCCTAGACGGAGTAGCCCGCGAGCCGCTACCTGGACCCGACACCGGCCGTTGGGAGCCGTTCTTTCCGGGAGTCGCCGACGTCGGCTATCACACGCACATGGACTGGCGATTCCTTCGCGGAAGCTTCCGCGAGGCGGGACCGGCGACCGCCTGGCTGAAGATGAAAGTACCGCTGCTCCCGGGCGAAGAGCCCTCCCCTCTCGTCCGGGTCCTGGTCGCCGCCGACTCGGCGAACGGCGTGAGCTGCGCTCTCGATCCGCGCGAGTACCTGTTCGTCAATACCGATCTGAACGTCTTTCTCTACCGTGTTCCCGAGGGAGAGTGGGTAGGAATGGACTCGAGGACCCTCCTCGACCCCTCGGGAATGGGTCTCACCGAGACGGTCCTCCACGATCGGAGCGGCGCCGTGGGCCGGGCGCTCCAGACGCTCTACGTGGCGAAGCGCTGACGGCGCTCAACGCTCCTGGTCGAGGCGAAGATGCGCCTCCAGGAGCAGCTGCGTCGTCGTCCGGCTGGTCGGAAGGTTTTCGTGCACGTCCGAGGGAACGAACCGAAAACGGCCTCGGTCCGCGACGATCAGGCGGAACATCGCTTCGAACTCATCGAGGCCCCGCACGAAACAGCCGCAAATCCGGCCGTTCCGGAGATGGATCTGTCCCCGGTGCTCGCCCTCCACGTGGAGGACTCCGGTGGCGCGCGCCGCCTCCAGCATCTGTAGAACTTCGGTGTTGTTGAAGTAGCCGAGACTTCCGGAGAGCTCGGCCTGCTGACCCGACTCGGCGGCCTCGTCGAAAAGCGGTTCCTCGAGAACGGGATCGCTGAGCAGGTCGAACGGGCCGTCGTTCGAGCGGGAGTGGGGGAAAAGAGCCTCCAGGTCCGCATCGCGATTCGCGCCGGCCTCCCCGGTCCGGGGGGAGCCTTCTTCGACGGGGACGAGCCCCGCCAGGCGCCGGATCAGCTTTCGCGAGAACGGGGAGAGCTCGGTGAAGAAAATCCCGTGTACGGAAACCCGGGAGTCGCGGCGCGACTCGAGCTCGGTACGCCAGACGATTCTGGCTTCGGCACGAAACAGGTAGGAGTATCCACTCCGCACGTCGACGGTGACCGCTTCGCCGCGGTCCAGGACGGCGTGCGTCAGCACGCGAGCGCCCACTTCCGAGAGGTCCTCCACGTCTCCGTGAATCAGCGACGCCTTGTCGCTCGCGAGAAGGATCGACAGGCTCTCTTTGGGGACGAAACGTGGAGAGTTGCGGGCTTCGCTTCGATCGAACGATCCATCCGGCATGGACTCACCTGACCGACCAACACCCGGGTGAACGCGCGGCGAGTCGGGGTTGCACCGGCGAGCGCATCTGGGAGGTGGTCTTTCGCGGACCTACGACGGTTGGGGAGCAAAACGTAGCCGTTTCCGTGGCAGCTGTCAAGGGCTTCTTACCACCGCGGCCGGGTGGTCGTTCAGGGAAACTGGCGTTTCGATGGGATCAAGCCAGTCGGTAGCGATTCGCGCGGCGAAACGTCCCGATGTCGTTGAACCGCTGGCCGTACTCGGCGAGCGCGGGAAGCACCCAGGGGGCGATGAGCTGTCTCATGTAGAAGGGCGGCTCCACGAACTGTGGTGGAAGCTGTGGGTCGTCCCGAAGTTGAAGCAGAAGACCTGGAGGGACCAGAAGAAGAAGGGCCGCAGCACCTGAGTCTCCTCCCGGACTCCCCGCACGTCTTCATAGTAGTGGACGTTCGAGGAGACGATCTGGAGCGCCGCCTGCCGGAGATAGTTGGGGAACACCCAGGCTACGCTCGACTCACCCTTGCGGATCCAGCGGCGGATGCGGCGATCGCGCTCCGCTTCCGCCCTGGGGTTGGGATGCAACGCCTTCGCCATGTTCGATAGGATAGCATCCATGAAACGACTGTTTCTTCTCCTTCTCGTCTTTCCTCCGCCCGCGATCGCCCAGCGGAAGGTCACACTGATTTCCGACGAGGCTCTCGAAGCCATTCGCGACGAAGTCTCCGGCGCCGCCGCGAAGTCCACGGTGAGAGAGCTCGCGCAGATGCATCGCGTGCAGGCTTCCGAAGGCTACCACCGTGCGGCCGAGCTCATGAAGGAGCGGGCGACCGCCTACGGGCTCGCGAACGTCGAGATCGAGAAGCTCCCCGCCGACGGCGAGACTCTCTATCGCCATTTCCGCGCCTACTACGGCTGGCGGGCGGAGGCGGGACGCATCTGGGAGGTCTCTCCGGGAAGCGAGCGACTCGGGGACTACGGCGAGATGAAGGTCGCGCTCGCGGACTACAGCCAGGACGCGGAGGTGACCGCGGATCTCGTCGACGTCGGCTCGGGCGCCTCGGAGAACGACTATCGCGACAAGGACGTCCGCGGGAAGATCGTGCTCGCGGGAGGCTCTCTTCCGACGGTGCACCGCCTCGCGGTCGAGGATCGGGGCGCCGTCGGAATTCTCAGCTACTTCCCCAATCAGCGCACGGGCTGGTCCGGCGACGATCCCGACCTCGTCCGCTGGGGCCACCTCGACCCGGCGAACACCCGGAACAAGTTCGCCTTCATGGCGAGCCTCCGCCAGGCCCGCGCGCTGCAGGCGCGACTCGCGTCCGGCGAGGTCATCAAGCTGCGGGCGGAGGTGAAGGCCCGCCTCGTTCCCGACTACTTCGAGGTCTCGACGGGCGTCATCCCCGGAACCGATCTGGCGAGCGAGGAAATCGTCTTCACCTGCCACCTCGATCACCAGAGCCCGGGAGCGAACGACAACGCGAGCGGCGCCGCGGCCATCCTGGAGGCCGCGCGCACCCTCTCCCTCTTGATAAAGAAGGGGGCGCTTCCTCCCCCGAGGCGGACGATCCGCTTCGTTTGGCCTCCCGAGATCTCGGGAAGCTTCGCCTACCTCGTGAGGCGGCCGGAGATCGCTTCTCGAATGAAAGCCGGAATCCACATGGACATGGTGGGCGGAGCCCCGGCGGCGACGAAATCCGTCTTCTTCGTTTCGCGGCCGCCCGCCTCGATTCCGACCTTCGTCGGCGACGTGGGCGAGGTCTTCTTCGAGTACGTGAAGGACGGAAGCCGTCGGGCGACGTCGCGAGGCGATTTCAGCGACGCCATCCTCTCCCCCGAGGGGACGAAGGAGGATTTCGTCGCCGAGATGCAGGGCCTCGATCTCGGAAGCGACCACCAGGTCTTCGGCGACAGCGCGTTCGGGATTCCCATGCTCTATTTTCACGACTGGCCCGACGTCTACATCCACACCAGCAAGGACGTGCCCGAGAATCTCGACGCCACCAAGCTCCAGCGCGTCGCCTTTCTCGGAGCCGCCATCGGCTACACTCTCGCGAGCGCCGGTCCGTCGGAGGCTCCGGTGCTTCTCGCCGAGACCGCGGGACGGGGCGCCGTTCGCCTGGGAGCGGATCGCGCCCGCGCCCTCGCCGACATGGCAGCGGCCGAAGGCGCGGCGATTCACGAGGCCTACCGCGAGGCGAGGAACCGAATTCGCCACGCGGTGCAGCGGGAGAAGGACGCTCTCGATTCGATCGTGAAGTTCACCGGCGCCGCGGTGAGCCTCACACCCTGGATCGAGAGCCTCGAGGCCACCCACCGGGGAAGCGAGCTAGCGCTGCGAGCGAGCTATGAGACGCT
>DAISKN010000397.1:0-6666 GCA_036820975.1 Acidobacteriota bacterium
AGGATTCGCCGTACACCGAGGTGAAGCGCTTCGACTGGTACCGCGGCTATCAGGTCGGCGGCCGCTCGCTCATGTGGGGCCGTCACAGCTATCGCTGGAGTGACATCGACTTCGAGGCCAATGCGAAAGACGGCCTGGGGGTCGACTGGCCTCTGCGGTACGCCGACGCGGCCCCCTGGTACGACTACGTCGAGGACTTCGTGGGCATCAGCGGACGGGAAGAGGGCCTGCCGCAGCTTCCCGATGGAAAGTTCCTTCCGCCGATGGAGCTCAACTGCGCCGAGCTCGCGGTGCGAGAAGCGCTTTCCCGCAGCTTCGGCGGCGAGAGAGTCCTGACCATCGGCCGGGTGGCGATGCTCACGCGGGAGCACCGGGGGCGGGCGCCCTGCCACTATTGCGGGCCATGCGAACGGGGCTGCGCCACCCGGTCCTACTTCAGCAGCCTGAACGCGACGCTTCCGGAAGCCCAGTCCACGGGGCGCCTCACGCTGCGGCCGCACAGCGTGGTGGAGAGCCTCCTCTACGACGCCGAGGCGAACCGCGTCGAGGGGATACGGGTCATCGACGCTCAGACCCACGACACCTTCGAGGTTCATGGGCGCGTGGTGTTTCTCTGCGCCTCGGCTCTGGAGTCCGCGCGGATCCTCCTGAACTCGAAGAGCTCCCGGTTTCCCGACGGCCTCGCGAACTCGAGCGGAGAGCTCGGGAGGAACCTCATGGACCACGTCATGGGCTGGGGCGCCGAGGGAAAGATCCCGGGAAGCGAGGACCGGGTCCCCTGGGGCCGCAGGAACCCTGGCATCTACGTGCCCCGATTCCGGAACGTGAAGGCGAAGCACCCCGGGCTCCTCCGCGGCTACGGGTTTCAGGGCTCGGGATTCCGCGAACGGTGGGAGCACGGGCTCGACACCCCAGGTTTCGGCGCCGACTTCAAGCATTCCCTGCGGAACTGGGGTCCCTGGCGTCTGTCGTTCTACGGCTTCGGCGAATGCCTTCCGAACCGCGACAACTACGTCACACTCGACCCCGAGGTGCGCGACCGCTGGGGAATCCCGTCGCTCCGAATCCACATGAAATGGGGAGAGAACGAGCGCGCCCTGTTGAAGGACATGGCGGTTACGGCGGCGGAGATGCTAGAGGCCGCGCATGCCAGGGATATCGA
The DNA here is from genome assembly GCA_036820975.1 of Acidobacteriota bacterium. GTDB lineage: Bacteria > Acidobacteriota > Vicinamibacteria > Marinacidobacterales > SMYC01 > DAISKN01. The sequence continues at coordinate 1,163 of DAISKN010000397.1, forward strand.
GCTCACCCAGGAGGACAATCCGCCCGGACTCACCATCCACGAAATGGGGACGGCCCGCATGGGCCGCGATCCGAAGACGTCGGTCTTGAATTCTTTCAACCAGGCCCACGACGTCCCGAACCTGTTCGTGACCGACGGCTCGGCGATGACCTCCTCCTCCTGCGTGAATCCCTCGATCACTTACATGATGCTGACCGCGCGGGCCTGCGACCACGCGGTGAGGGAAATGGACATGGGGCGCATCTAGGAGATCGTCTCGCTGGAAGCGACCAGGACCGCCACCAGGCGAGCGAAGTCGGATAGCCCGCGCGCGGTCGAGGTACCCGTCCGATGCCCGCTCCCCCAGACATCGAGGGCGCCCACGGGAGAGTTGGCCACGACGAGCGCCACCCGGACACCTTCCTCCGGAAGCAGGATTTTCGCTCCCGGATCCAGAGCCCGTTGAGGGATGGGCCTGACGCCGTGCCCGCGGTCGGAGGTCGCGAGAATGCGCCCGTGGTTGTCACGAACCACGGCCGCGGAGAGTGCAAAGGCCTCGCGGGCGGAGTCGAGCACCCGGGTCAGCCGGGACTCGACCGGTCCCGAGAGCTCGAGCTCCCTCGCGGCCGCGTGAATGACGTCGAGCTCCCTTCGCGCTTCCGAAAGCGCGCGCACCCTCTTCCCGCGCGAGCCCAATGACGCGGCGATGAGCCCGCACACCGTGAGGCCGCAGAACGCCACGATGTCGTCCCTGCCGTGAATGGTCAACCGCAGGTACGGCTGCGTGAGGAAGAAGTTCAGGCTCAGGGCGGAGGAAACCGCAGTGGCCACGGCCGGCCAACGCCCACCGAGCTCCGCGACCACGATGATGAGTGCCAGGAACGCGAAGCTCAGGTTGGAAGCGGTGGTGACGTCGCGCAACGGGATCAGGGCCATCCCCAGAAGGAGCGCGGACACCGGTCCCGCTCCCGCGTAAAACAGGCTTTCACTCTCGGATTCCATCTCGGCCTCCTGACTCAGCATTCCCTGAATCGGTAACCCACCCACGGCTCGGTGAGAACGTACTTCGGATGCGCCGGGTCGGTCTCGATCTTCCTTCGAAGCGACGCCATGAGGACGCGAAGGTACTGCGGCTCGTTGACCGCGTGGGGTCCCCAGATGGCCTTCAGAATCGTTCGATGAGTGAGAACCTTCCCCGGATGGCGCGCGAGAAACGACAGGAGCTCGAACTCCTTCGGCGTCAGTCGTATCTCTTCTTCCCCCCGGAGCACCCGATGCCTCTCGAAGTCGATCGTGAGGTCGGAGCGCACGAGAGTTCCCGTCTGCTCCTCCGGCGACAGCGGCGAGCGGCGCAGGCACGCGCGCACGCGCGCCAGGAGCTCGTCGGGGCCGAAAGGCTTGGTGACGTAGTCGTCGGCACCGAGATCGAGCGCCTGCACCTTGTCCTTCTCCGAATGCCGCGCGGAGAGAACGATGATGGGAACCGCCGATCGCTCGCGCACCCTGCGGCAGATCTCGAATCCATCGACGTCCGGAAGCCCGAGGTCCACGATCAGCAGATCGGGAGGATCCGCCTCCATCTCGGTGAGCGCGCCCGCACCGGTGACGACGCTCCTCACTTCGTACCCGCGGGAGCGCAGGAGCGGAGTCACCGCCCGCAGGATCGGGAGCTCGTCGTCCACGAGGAGGATTCGCGACTGGCGGTTCACGTTCGACCCTCGGGCGCGAGCGACGCTGCGCGGCTTCGGGCCGGCACCAGTATGGTGAAACGGGCGCCGTCGGGCGGCGCGTTCTCCGCCCAGATGCGACCTCCTTCGGCGGCGAGCAGCCCGCGGGTGATGGAGAGCCCCAGGCCGACGCCGGTCGCGTGACGGGAAGAACCCACCCCCCGGTAGAAGGGATCGAAGAGGCGTTCCAGATCGGCGGGATCGAGCCCCGGCCCTTGATCGAGGACGCTCACATGGAGCCCCTCCTCGTCCAGCCAGGCGCGCACCCGAATGACCGAGCCCTCGGGGGAATGCTGGGCGGCGTTCTCCAGCACGTGAGCGAGCGCCCCCGACGTGAGGCGAGGATCGATCTCGACTTCGCGATCGGGATCGGCATCGATCTCGACCCGATGGGCGGCGAGTCCTTGAGCGACGAGCGCCACCGCCGCGTCCACGACGTCCCCCGGCAGAACCCACTCGCGCTCGGGGGTGATCCCGGCATCCACCTGGGCCATGTCGAGAATGAACTGAAACAGCCGCCTCAGGCGGTGGACCTCCCGGAGAGCCACCTCCGCCTGCCCCTCCCGCTCCGCCCTTCCGATCTCCGGGTCGACGAGATTCGCGACTGCCACCTGGATGGCGGTGAGAGGCGTCCGGAGGTCGTGGCTGAACGAGGCCAGGACAGCGGAGGCAAGCTCCGCCCGCTGGCGCTCCAGCTCCGCCGACTTCCTCTCCTCGAGGAAGTGCGCCCTCTCGACGGCGATCGCGGCTACGCCCGCGAGCGCGTCGAGGGTCCCCGGATCCACGCCCGGACCCGCCGCGCTCAGGAGCCCGATGGGTCGGGTTCCGATTCGAAGCGGAACCACCTGCTCGACGACTCCGTCCCCTCCGAGACGTGTTTGATGCCCTCCATAGGTCCGCCTCAGGGCGTCGAACTCGATGGCGCCGCCGGCCTTCGCGAGAAAGCGGTCGAGCTCACCTTCTTCGAGCGAGCTCGCGCGAATTCCGCCCTCGTGCCGCTCCCAGCCTTTCTCCCGGGGAAGGAAGAGGGCCAGGGTATCGAGCTCGAACCGCCGGGCCGCGTGCCGCGCGAGGGACGGAAGGGCGGAGGCGCTCTCGGTGGTGAGCAGAATGTCGCGGCTCAAGTCGAACAACCGGGTCACCTCGTCGCGGCGCGCGATTGCCTCCCGTGCCCGCGCCCGCGCCGCCGACGACAGGTTGCTGGAGACGATGGCCACGATGAGGAACGCCAGAAGCGCCACCCAGTTGTGAGGATCGGCGACGGTGAACGTACCGGTGGGAGGAAGGAAGAAGAAATTGAACGCCGCGGTCGCGAAGACCGCCGTCACCACCGCGACCCAAAGCCGGCCGCGTGTGGCCACCACCAGGATCACGAGGAGAAACGAAAGAGCGATCGTCGCCGGATTGGGGCTTAAGAACCAGCTCCGGTACAGCGCGACCAGGGCGGCGATGGCGGCGTTCGCGAGGAGCAGATGGACGGCGTCCCGAAGTCGCGAGGACGACATGACCTTCAAAGCGATTCAGTCTATCCCGCGGTGAACCTCCGAGTCATCAGACGGCGATCGTGGTCTTCGAACCCGTTCTTGCGATAGAGCTCTGCCGCGGGAACGTTGTCCTTTTCGACCTCGAGGTGCAGGGCTCGCACCCCGAGCTCGAGGCAGGCTTCGTGTATCACCTCGAGCGCTCGTCGTCCGAGACCTTCTCCGCGATGGGACGGCGAGACGAAGAGCTCGTCCACGAAGGCGTCCCTTCCGCCGTACTCGAGGCTGAAGCCCAGGGTGAGAACGAAGTAGCCGACGGCGGCGCCGCCGTCGCGGAACAGCCACGCGCGTCCGAGCCCGGGTTCGGCGAGAAACGGCTCGATCGCGGCGCGCGCCTTCGCGCGGTCGAACGGGTACTTCTCCTCGGCGTAGAAGCGCTCCATCATTTCCAGAATGGCCGGCGCCGCCGGCGGCCCCGCGATCTCGACTTCGACCGTCACTCGTTCGCCGTCGCCGCCGGCGCCGCCAGATCCGCCCACACGCCAGCGCGTGAGGCGCGGAGGGTCGACCCGGCGGGGAGGAGAATGGGCGTAACGAAGAAGTACTTTTCACTCCACGCGGGATCGAAGCGATCGATTGCTAGAAGGAGCCGGGTGCTGCCGTCGGGTGCCACGGCTTCGATGCGGAGAGGAGATCCGTCCGCGGCCCTCGCGAAGAGAGCCACCAGGAGTGCCTCCTCGTCCAGGTCGAGCCGGGTCTCGATGGGAACGGACCGGATGGGCTTCGCGTCTTTCGAGAACCAGAGGCCGAGGGCGCTGCGGTCCAGGATCCTCTTCCCCTCGTCTCCCCAGCCCTTTACGTAGTGAAGCTCCAGGAGAAGAGTCGAGGACTCGGGGAGTCTCCGGCCGAGGCCTTCGGGAAAGGAGATCCGGCCCCGATCGGGAAGCCAGGTCGCGAGCGGCGAAGCAGCGTCGCAGGAATCCCCGACCAGAATCGTTCCGCGGCGGAGGATGGAGGGTTTTCCGGGAAAGACCGCGAGCGCGGTGACGACGCGGGAGGCCTGCAGTCCCGTGGGAAGAACCAGGCAGGCCGTCTTTTCGTGATCGTCTTCGTCCAGCACGACGTCCGACGGCGCCTGAAGAACCAGATCGGGTTCCGGGGACGCCGGCGCGGAGGCCACCTCCTCGTCTCCGAGCGGGTCGCCCTCGGGAGTCGTTCCCACGGCCCAGTCCACGAGAGTGTCGAGCTCGAGGGCGGTGAGCATCCGCGCGTCGCGGAACGGTCCGCCGTCGTCGCCGGGAAGAAACGGCGGCATCCTTCCTTCGAGAAGCGAGAGCTTGATCGCGTTCGCCCAGGGCACCGCTTCCTGATAGTCGAGAAGCGACATCGGCGCGACGCCTCCGGCGCGATGGCATCCCCCGCAGTGACGGAGGAAGAGCGGCCGGACGTGCTCTCGATAGTTGAAGCGGGAGAGCGTCGGCTCGTGGGCGCCGGCGACTCCGGCGGCCGCCAGCGTGAGGCACAGGACCGCGGCGCTATTTCGCATGCGCCGCCGAGAGCTCGGAGACCGCCGCCTCGAAGAGCCGGTACGCCGCCTCCACCTCGAGGCGGTTGCCCCGATCGCCATGGGTGTCGAGAAGCCAGGCGGCGCGAACCAGCTTCCTCGCTGGCCGCTCGATTCTCTCGCCTTCCTTTTGGGTCAAGGCCAGCACCAGGTCCTTCGCCTCGAGCGCGGGGATATAGAGGTCGGGCCAGGAGCCTCTTCCGATGAGATCCTGGATCCTCTCGTTCCGGCGCAGAATCTCCCGATAGACCTCCTCCGCGCTCTCCGGAATGCGGAACTCCGGAAGGGCCACGCTCGTCGCGGCGGCGCGCGAGAAAATGAAATCGAACCGGGCTTCCTCCGTGTCCTCCGGGAACCGGAGATGGAGAACGATCTCGACGGGATCGACCGACCGGTCGACGTTCACCGAAAGAAGGCTTCCGTCGGCGGAAGCCTCCAGCGGGATCTCGCCCGCGCGGGCCTGGAATCCGTCGACGGCGAGCGGACGGGTGAAGTCGTCGTAAAGGTACAGGCGGAACTTCCCGTCCTCCTCGAGAGTCCCCTCTAGATGGTGATAGCCGTTCGGAGCCATGAACAGGATTCCGCCGTGCCGGGGATTGTGGTCTCCGTGGGCCATGGTGACGGTCCTCGTCTCCATCGGACGGCCGTCGGGACAGAGCCCGGATGTCGAGGAGACGATGTCCGCGCGGCCCTCACAGAACCACTGAGCTTCCCGCGTGGTTCGAACGAGGCTCATGCGGCAGATGGGGCATG
>DAISKN010000398.1:0-6654 GCA_036820975.1 Acidobacteriota bacterium
GACCCGGCGGGAATCCCTCGAGCCGCGAGCGGCCCGAGGCAAGCGCCGCGAGGAGCGCGAACCGGTGGCCGATGGACTTGTCGCCCGGCGGCTCGAAGCGGCCGCGCAGCCGCGCCCGTAGCTCCGATTTCATTCATGGAATGGTAACACGCTCGCTCGCGGGCGAGCGAGCCCGTGGTCGATCCCGCGCGCGGCCGGGCGATCTTGTGTTGGGCACCCGATTCCTGTAGCCTACGGCCTCGGAGCCTCGATTGGAGACGAGCCGGACGAAACCAGGAAACGTAACGATCGACATCCAGAGCAGCTTCGAGATGGTCGATCTGGTCCAGGTCGTATTCGAGTCGTTGTCGTCGCAAGTCGGCTTCGACGCGGACTCCGCTCACTGGATGAGCGTCGCCATCCGCGAGTCGGTCACCAACGCCGTCCGCCACGGAAACAGGCTCGATCCGACGAAGCGGGTCATCGTCCGTTTCGAGTACCGGGCGCCGGAGTTCACCGTGGAGGTCGAGGACGAGGGGGAGGGTTTCAACCCCGACAAAGTCCCCGATCCGCTGGCCGAAGAGAATCTCCTCCGCGCGAGCGGGCGCGGCATCTTCTTCATGAAGAACTTCATGGACGAGGTCAGCTATCGCTTCGAACCGAACCGGGGAATGCGGGTCACGATGATGAAACGCGTGAACGGCGCGTCCTCGAGCTGACTCACCCCTTCCGATGACGCCGCTCGCGGTCCTCGTCGAAGCCGCGCTCGCTGGAGGCGACATACTCGAGACCTATTTCGGCGGCGACTTCCGAATCTCCTTCAAGGGCGCCCTGAACCTGGTCACCGAGGCCGACCTCGCCTCGGAGAAGGAGATCGTCTCGATCCTCAAGCGGCGCTTTCCCGGGGCCGCGATTCTCGCCGAGGAGGGGGGCGAGGAGATAGGCGAATCCGGATTCCGCTTCGTCATCGACCCCCTGGACGGAACCACCAATTTCGCGCACGGTTACCCGGTGTTCGCCGTGTCGATCGCCTGCGAGGAGGGCGATCGGGTCGTGGCCGGAGCCGTGTACGACCCGGTCCGCAAAGAGCTGTTCACCGCCAGAAGGGGCGGGGGAGCGTTTCTGAACGGCCGGAGGCTCGGAGTCTCCTCGACGAAGACGCTCGAAAACGCCCTCCTGGTCACCGGATTTCCGTACGACCTCCGCGAGGACCTGACGCGGAACCTCCGGCTCTTCAACCGCTTCATGGGCGCCTCCCGCGCCATCCGACGGGACGGCTCCGCCGCCCTCGACCTCTGCCACGTAGCCGCCGGCCGCTTCGACGGATTCTGGGAGGAAAAACTGGGACCCTGGGATACGGCCGCCGGCGCCCTCATCGTGGAAGAGGCGGGTGGACGGGTCTCCGACCTCGCCGGGGGACCGTTCCACTACCGCAAGGGCGCGGTCGTAGCCTCCAATGCCGCCCTCCACGAGCAGATGATCGCGCTCATCCTCTGAGCTGCCGCGCGCCTTGCTATAATAGGTTGCTTTTCCGTGAAGAAACCCGGCGTGTGGAGAAATAGATGACCATGAACTCGAATCGTTCGGGGCCGTTGCGTTCGTTGGCATTGGCCGCGGGTATCGCCGCCCTGTTCGCGGCGCTCGTCGTAGCCGTGGGACCGACAACCTCGGGGTGGCAGCCGAGAGAGCGGCATACCGCCGCCGAGCCGTCGGAGCCCACGGCGTCGTCCCGGGTATCGACTCCGTCGGTCGCGGAGGCCCCGAAGTCGGCCGCGCGGGACACCAAGCTTCCCGACGTCGACGACCTGTCGCGGGCGTTCGCTTCGGTCGCCGAGGCCCTGAAGCCCGCGGTCGTGAACATTTTCACCGAGCAGAAGGCGGGAGAGTCGTTTCACCCGCCGACCGGCGGCCCGTTCGACGAGTTCTTCGAGCGCTTCTTCCGCGATCAGCCCGACCAGCGGCGCCGGAGCCTGGGCTCGGGAGTCATCATTCACGAGCGAGGCTACGTCGTCACCAACAACCACGTCGTAGAGAACGCGGACGATATCGAGATCCAATTCTCGGACGAGCGCCGTTTCAAAGCGGAGGTCGTCGGGACGGACCCGGCGACGGATCTGGCGGTCCTCAGGATCAAGACCGACACCAACGAAGCCTTCCACCACGTGGACTTCGGCGATTCGGACGCTCTCGTGGTGGGCGAGTGGGTGCTGGCGATGGGCAACCCCTTCGGCTTCGGTCACACGGTGACCGCCGGGATTGTGAGCGCGAAGGGCAGGGTGATCGGGCAGGGCACCTACGACGATTTCGTGCAGACCGATGCCGCGATCAACCCCGGGAACTCCGGGGGACCGCTGGTCAACATGAAGGGCCAGGTCATCGGCATCAACTCGAACATCATCTCCAACTCCGGGGGCAGCATGGGGATCGGCTTCGCCATCCCCTCCAACATGACGCGGAAGATCTACGACCAGCTCGTGTCCGAGGGGACGGTGACCCGCGGCTGGCTCGGAGTGTCGATCCAGCCCCTGAGCGCCGAGCTCGCGAAAAGCTTCGGGCTCGAGGGAAAGAGAGGAGCTCTGATCTCCGACGTCCTCGGTGAGGACTCGCCGGCGGCCAAGGCGGGGCTCAAGGCCGGAGACATCATCGTCGAGCTGAACGGCATCCCCGTGGACTCGAATACCCACCTGGTGCATCTCGTCGCGGACATTCATCCGGGAGAGACGGTGGACCTGAAGTATTACCGCGACGGCAAGCTCGGCTCGACGAGAGTGACCGTCGCCAAGCGAACGGTCGAAGAGGCCTTTACCGCTCCGCCCCGGGACCTCGAGGGCGAGAAGGGACGCCTCGGAATCAGCGGACAGAACCTGACGCCCCAGCTCGCGAGCGAGCTCAATGCGACTTCCAAGGCGGGAGTCGTCCTGGTGGAGGTAGACCCCGACGGGCCGGCGGAAGACGCGGGGCTCCGGCGGGGGGACATCCTCATCGAGGCGAATCGGCAGGCGATACGCACCGTCGACGATCTGCAGAGGATCCTCGCCGAAGTTCCGCAGGGAGGCGACGTTCTGCTTCGCATCGAGCGCGTGATCGGGGGACGTTCGACCTTCACCTGGGTTCCCGTCACTCTCGACTGAGGCCGGCGTCTCCTTCGAGCTTTTCTTCGGAGCCTTTTCGAAGATGGAGAGCCTCGCCGAGACCCTCGACGCCTTCGTGCGCGGCTTGTCGAGCGGGACGGCCGGGCTCGGCCTCTTCGGGCTCGCGTTCTTCGACTCGTCGCTGCTCTCGCTTCCCGAGATCAACGACGCCCTTCTTTTGTACTTCGGGGCCCGGTTCCCCGACCGGGCCTTCTACTACGCGCTGATGACGATGCTGGGCTCGGTCACGGGCGCGAGCCTTCTCTATGGCCTCGCTCGCTGGCAGGGCTTCTCGTTCCTCGAAAGGCGGTTCCCGCAGGGCCGGATCCAATCGGTGTTCGATCTGGTGCGCCGCTACGGCGCGTTCGCGGTGCTGCTGCCTTCGATCCTGCCGCCGCCGTTTCCCTTCAAGATCTTCGTTCTCTCCTCGGGGGCGCTGGGCCTCTCGGTTCCCAGGTTCCTCGCGGCGATCGCCCTTGGCCGATCGGTGAGATACTTCGGCGAGGCGTGGCTCGCCGTGCGCTACGGAGACCGGGCGCTCGGCTACCTGCACGCGAACGCGGCGAACGTGCTCCTGGTGGCGATGGCGGTGGCCGTCGGCGCCGTTCTGTTTCACCTGATCCGGAGGCGAAGGAGCGAGCCGGAGCGAGGCTGATGGGAAACGCGGCTGTGCGCAGGTCTCCTTTCGCGGGAACCTGGTATCCCGACGATCCGTCGGAGCTCGATGCGACGGTCTCCCGGCTCCTGGCTTCGGCCCCGAGGAGCGAGCCTCCGGGCCCGAAGGGAAAGCTCGTTGCTCTGATTTCCCCTCACGCGGGTCTGAGATATTCGGGACCGATCGCCGCGGCCGGGTACCGCTTGCTCGAGAGCCAGCCGTTCGATAGCGCCGTGCTTCTCGGTCCCTCGCACCGCATCGCCTTCGACGGGCTCGCGACCTATCCCGAAGGAGGCTTCGCGACGCCTCTCGGAATCGCGGCGATCGACTCGGACCTCGCCCGCTCGTTCGAGAGCGCCACCCCGAGGGCGAGCCCGATGCCCGAAGTCCATCGAGGCGAACACTGCCTCGAGATGCAGCTCCCGTTCCTCCAGCATCTCCTTCCCGAGATCCGCATCCTTCCCGTGATGATGGGAACCCAGAGCGCCCGGAACGTCGGGGCCGCCGCTTCCGCGCTCGTGCGGGCGGTGTCCGCGTCGGGCGACCGGGTGCTCCTCGTGGCCAGCTCCGACCTCTCTCACTACGAAAGCCGCAACCGGGCGCGGGCCCTCGATTCCGAGGTCCTCGATCGAATCGAGGGCTTCGACCCGGAGGCTCTCGCGGGCCTGCTCGAGGACGAGCGGGGGCACGCCTGCGGCGGCGGGCCGATCGTCTCCGTGATGATGGCCGCCCGCGAGCTCGGCGCCCGGGAATCGAGAATCCTCGCGTACGGCGACTCCGGAGACGCGAGCGGGGATACCGACGCCGTCGTCGGCTACGTGTCCGCGGCTTTCTACGGTGCCGCTTGATTGCCGGAGGGGACGGACGAAAGCTCCTCGCTTTCGCGCGGCGGGAGCTCCATGCCCACTTCGGGCTCGACGCCGGGGAGGGCTTTGACCTCGACCTCGAGTGGGCTCTCCCGCTCGGAGGGGTCTTCGCGACGCTCGAGCTCGAAGGCGAGCTCCGCGGATGCATCGGGTACTTTCATCGCGGCGAGGATCTGCTGTCGCTGATTCGGCGGGCGGTCGTCGCGGCCGCGCTCGACGATCCCCGCTTCGACCGCGTGTCGATCGACGAAGTTCCGAGGCTCGCAATCGGCATCACCGTCCTCGCGCCGCCGGTCCCGATCGCGGACCCGTCGGAGGTCGTGATCGGGCGCGACGGAATTCTCGTCGAGTGCGGCGGAGCGCGAGGTCTCCTGCTCCCGCAAGTCGCGGTGAGACGAGGCTGGGATCGCGAGGTGTTCCTGAGGGAGACTTGCCGCAAGGCGGGCCTCTCGGCCGATGCCTGGAGAGACGGCGTGACGATAGTGCAGCGGTTCGAAGCCGTGCACTTCGAAGAGGGAGAGCCTGAAACCCAATACAAGGGGGATGGGGGGACGACAGGATAAGGAGATGTTCATCTCCCTATCTCTCCATCTCCACCTCCCCTTCTTACACGAGCATCTAGCCGCGGCCGGTTACGCGGATCACTTCTGACACCGTGGTGAGGCCGTTCACCAGCTTCAGGATCGCGGATTCCCGCAGAGTCCGCATGCCTTCTTCCCGCGCCGTGCGGAGGATTTCCGGCGAGCCGGATTTTCCGATGACCAACTGCCGGATCTTCCGCGAGATGGGCATGATCTCGTAGATGCCTGTCCGACCGTGGTAGCCCGTCTGCCGGCAATGGATGCATCCCTTTCCCCGGCGGAAGGTGTGCTCGCGGATCTTGTCGAAGGGCGCGTTCAACGCCATCGCGTCCTCTTCCGTCGGCCGGTACTCCTCGGCGCATTTCGAGCAGATGCTCCGGACCAGGCGCTGCGCCAGGACGCCGAGGAGCGTCGAAGTGATGAGAAACGGGGGGCACTCGAGGTCGAGGAGTCGGGTGATCGCCGAAGGGGCGTCGTTGGTATGAAGGGTCGAGAACACGAGGTGTCCGGTAAGCGCCGCCTGGACCGCCATGTCCGCGGTCGCGGTGTCGCGGATCTCACCCACCATGATGATGTCGGGGTCCTGACGCAGAACGGTGCGAATGGTGTTGGCGAAGGTGACGTCGATATCCGTTCGGATCTGGACCTGGTTGAAGTCGTCGTACACCAGCTCCACCGGGTCCTCGATGGTGACGATGTTCACTTCGGGCCCGGACAGGTGCTTGAGAACGGAGTAGAGGGTGGTGGTCTTGCCGCTCCCCGTGGGCCCGGTGACCAGGATGATTCCCTCCCGATGCTCGAGAAACGGCGTGAATCGCGGGAGCTCGCTCTCCGAGAAGCCGAGCTCGGCGATCGACTTGAGCAGGATGTCGGGATCGAAGATGCGCAGCACCGCCTTCTCTCCGAACACGGTGGGCATGGTGGAGACGCGGATCTCGATTTCCTTCCCGCCCTCGGTCCTCTTGATGCGGCCGTCCTGGGGCCGCCGCTTCTCGGCGATATTGAGGCCGGAGAGCATCTTCACCCGGCTCACCACCGCCTGGTACACGATCTTGGGAATCACGTGGACGTCGTGCAGCACTCCGTCGATGCGAAGCCGCACGAGCGCGATGTTCCGCTTCGGCTCCATGTGGATGTCCGACGCCCGCTGGTCGAAGGCGTGGGTCAGCATGTTGTCGAGGGCGGTGACGACGGGCTGCATCGTCGGGTCCATCTCGACCGTGGGGCCCGAGAGGAACTCCTGGTTTCCGGTGGCGATCGCCGAGACCCGTCCTTCGGTCAGCTGGGTTTCCGCGGCCTTGAGCGGGATCTTGTCGCCAATCTCCCAGCCGAACTGGTCGGCGAGCGACCGGCCAACGACAGCACCCGTGCGGGTGTTGAGGAACGCCTGGCGTTGCGCCTTGGGCAACACCAGTTCCGGATACATGTCGAGATAGCTTTCC
>DAISKN010000399.1:0-6652 GCA_036820975.1 Acidobacteriota bacterium
GGGCTGCTCGAGCCGCTCACCCTCGTCGACCGCAGCGTCACCACCCCGGGCGTCGATTTCATGACGCGGCGGGACAGCGGGCCGATCGAGTCCCACACCTTCCCCTCCCCTCCTCCGGCGTTCCTGCCCCAGGTGGTGGCCGCCATTCTCGCGACCTATCCGGAGGTGAACGTGACCGTCCGCGCCGTGATCGTGGCAGGCCAGGCGCCTTCGTTCATCGACGACCTCGACGGCAACGGCGCCTACACCTCCCGGGATTTGCAGCTCGCGGGGTACACGCTGCTCTCGAATCAGGCCACGCTCCAGATTCGCGCGATCCAGAACGACGTGCTCTCGGAGTTCGTGCCCTTCAAGTGTCCCGCTGCGATTCTCGCCGGCGACCTCGACGGGAACGGATTGACCGGTTATTCCTGCAATACCGGGAACGCCCGCTCGATACGGCGTCCCCCCGCGTAGCTACGGCCGGCTCCTGCCGAGAAGCTCGCGGGCGAGGCGCAGGTCTTCGTGCTCGTCCTCGGCGGCCCCGCCCCCCACGCGCTCCAGGAACGCCCGGGCGGCGTTTGCGGAAGCCGTCGGGTCTCCCCGCTCCGCCAGAAGGCGCGCGAGGAGGAGCTGCGCCCGGGCCCGGCCGAGCTCCAGATCCAGACGCACTTCGCTCGGGTCGCGAAAGGAAACTGCCCGCTCGGCGACTTCCGCGGCGCCGCTCAGATCTCCAGCGGCCCGAAGGGCCTCGGCGAGACCTACGTCGTACAGGGCGTACATGTAGCCCTCGAGACGCACGGATTCATCGAACCGCTCCCTGGCCGTCTCGGTGTCCCGCCGCGCGAGCGCCACCGAGCCCTCGAGGTAGGCTGCGGCCTTGCGCTCCGTGTCTCTCCCGTCCGAGCCCGGCGTCGCCCGCGAGCGAATCTCGCGCGCCGTATCCAGGGCCTGGTCGAGCTGACCCCCCTTCAACTGGAGCAGACCGCGCGCGAATCGATAACGCGTCCCCGTCCCCGTCGCTTTCTCGATGGCCTCGTCGATCCACCGGGCGGCGGCGTCGTCGCGGCCGAGTTCCATGGCGCTCATCGCCCGGGTGACGAGCGCCAGAGGCTCGCGGATCCCCTCCTCACGAATCTCCGGCTCGAGCCTCTGAAGTGGCGCGAGAGACTCTTCGAAGCGGTACTCGGCCCGCCTCACGTTCGCGAGGTCGAAGGCAGCGGTGATGCGATCCTCGGGCTCTACCCGGGCATCGTCGAGAAGAGCGGTCCAGATCTCGCTCGCTTCGGCGAACCGCCCGGAGAGGGCGATGGTCTGCGCCAGACCCAGGCGGGCGAGCGAGAACTTCGGCTCCCGCTCGAGAGCGTTGCGAAAATGGTCCTCCGCGGCCAGGTAGTCTCCGAGCTGCCGCTCGAGGTCTCCCAGGAGCGTATACGGGTGGGGATCGTTCGGGGCGATCGCCAGGTAGCGCTCAAGCGGGGCTCGCGCCTCTCCAGCGCGCCCCGAGAGAATCAGGTAGGTCCCGAGCGCGCTCCAGACGAACTCGTTCTCGGGCTCCTGGGCCCCGAGCTTCCTCAGCTCCTCGATCGCCTTTTCGTCCTGATACGAGAGGTAGTAGGCCTCGGCGAGGAACTGGCGGCCTTCGACGTCGTAGGGGAACTCGACCAGAAGCGTCTCGTAGGCGGCGATGGCCCCGGGAGGGTCCTCGTCGAAGAGCGCCCGGGCGGCGTCGATATAGAGCCGCTCCCGCCGGGTGAGCTTGGCGTCCCCGGGAATGGCGTGCATGGTCGACCGGGCGAGCTCCCTTCGGCCGGTGGCGGCGTAGAGGTGCGCGAGCCGGTAGCTGGCAATCGCGAAATCCGGCGCGAACTCGAGGGCCAGGCGGAAGGCCTGCTCCGCCTTCTCGTACTCGAACTTCTGGAAGAACTCGAGACCGCTCACGTAGGACTGGTAGGCGCCGATGTTGTCGAGGGCGACGTCGGCGGCGAAAGAGTCCACCGTCTCCTCGGGAGGGACCCCCACCCCCTGCTTGGCGAGGCTGGCGATGCCGTCCGCCCGCGCGAGCACCTGTTCGGGCGTGAGGTCCTCGAACGAGTAGGCGAAGTTGTCGGTCCCGCGATTGAGATCGCTGAGCCGCGCCGTCAGAACCAGTCCGCCAGGGGATGGCAGAAGCTCCCCTGAGAGGACGTAGTCGATGCCCGTTTCCGTCGCGGCGCGATGAAGAGCATCGTCGTCGCTCGAATTCCTGCGGATCGACTCCCATCGGGGCTTGGAGACGGTGATCAGCTGACGCGACTGCGCGAGCTTGTCGCGAACCAGATTCGAAAGACCCAGGTCGAGCCAGCCGAGATCCGCGTCCCCCGTGAGGTTCTCGAAGGGTCCCACGGCGATGAGCGGCGTTTCCAGCCTCGCGACCCCGAGGTCGTCGCGGGTCGCGAGAGCGAGCCAGACAATCCAAATCGTCGCAGCTGCGGCGAGTCCGGCGGCGGCGAGCGCACCCGCCCGAACGAAGCGTCTCGGGACGTTGATCGACTCGGAGTGCCCGGCTCTCGTGCCCGCGAGGCTCCGGGACGGAGCCTGCCTCCCGGTCTCGCTGATGCGGATGGCGGAGCTCAGGTCGGAAGCGACCACCTCCATGCTTTCGTAGCGCTCGGAGGGCCTCTTCGCCAGACACCGGTCCACGATGTGCTGGAGTTCCGGAAGGAACGTCCCGCGGCCCGCGAGGCTCTCCTCGAGCCGAGGCGTGGGATCCTTGAGGATCGCGGCGAGGGTGTCGACCGCCTTTGCCCGCTGGAACGGGGACGATCCGGTGAGCATCTCGCAAAAGACGGTTCCGAAGCTGAAGATGTCGGACCGGTGGTCGATCGCGTCCCCGCGCGCCTGCTCGGGAGACATGTAGGACAGGGTGCCGACGAGGACACCCGACGCCGTCTCCGGCGCCCCGCGGAGGAGATCGCTTCCGGCTTCGACCAGCGGTTCCATCAGCTTGGCCAGACCGAAGTCGATGATCTTGACGTGCCCCTCGTCGGTGATCAGGATGTTGTTCGGCTTCAGGTCCCGATGAACGATGCCCCTCTTGTGGGCGTGGCTCAGTCCCTCCGCGATCTCGGCCGCGAGCCGAAGCGAGCGGTCCAGCGTAAGGCCTTCGTCCCGGACGAGGTCGCGAAGACGCTTGCCTTCGACCAGCTCCATGGCGATGAAGGTCACCCCCTCGGATTCGTCGATCTCGTAGACCACGGCGATATTCGGGTGCTTGAGCGCCGCCGCGGACTGGGCCTCCTGGTTGAATCGGAGCCTGGTCTGGGGATCGGCGAGATCCTTCTCCGGAAGGATCTTGAGCGCCACCTCGCGCTTCAGCTTCAGATCGCGCGCCCGGTAGACGACCCCCATCCCGCCGCGGCCCAGCTCCCCGAGGATCTTGTAGTGGGAGATGACCTCGGGCGGGACCATGATTGTGTGCTTCTCCTCGATGCCGCTGGAGGATAGATTCCGGGATCGGAGAGAGTCAACCGACGGGCGAAGGGGCCCGTCTCACGACGGGGACGGCTTCCGTCGGAATAGCAGGATCTTCAAATAATCGGCTTCCTTGAAGCCCACGGGGTGATCGGGCTCCGGGGGAAGCCGCGACAGGAAGCGAAAGTCCTTCCCGAGCGCGCGGCGCACCGTCGCGAGGAACAGGTCGGCCTCCACCCGCGAGGTGCAGCAGCAGGCGACGACCAGGCCTCCCGGATTCACGTGGGTGGCGAGGCTCCGATAGAGCGCCTCGTAGGCGCGAAGCACTTTCGGGACCTGCGCCGTGCGGCTGGTCATCGAAGGCGGGTCCGCGATAGCGAGGTCGAACCGCTCCTCGGGAGAGAGCGCCTTCAGCCACTCGAACACGTCGGCTTCGGTGAAACGATGTTTGGCGGGATCGAGAACGTGAGCCTCCGCGCCGAGATCGAGCGCCGCCCGGGAGCCGTCGACGTGCCAGATTCGGCTCGCCCCGGCGATCTCCGCCGCCGCGCCGAGCGTTCCGCTGTAGGAGAACAGATCGAGGACGCTCGCGCCCGCGAGCTCGGCGCTCCTGAGGCGCCGTCGGAGCCCCCGGAGGTCGAGGAACGAGCCGCTCTTCTGGCCCCAGTGGGGCGCGACGGTGATGGTTTGTCCGTCTTCCTGGAACTCGATTCGCTCCGGGACCCGACCGAAGAGCGTCCGCGCGCCCGACGCCTCGTCCTGTCGCCGGGACCCCGGCTTCCACAGAACTCCCCCGAGGGGGAGCTCCTGCCGCAGGAGTCGGGCGCAGAGTCGAGCCAGGGGGTCGGCCCCGAGGGCGTAGCTCGACACCACGGCGACGCCGGCGTAGACGTCGGCGGTCACCGCGGGAAGACCGTCGTTCTCGCCGTGAATGGCCCGGAAGGCGCCCGTCTCGCGGCGAAGAACGGCTCTTCGATCGAGCGCGGCGCGAACGAGGCCCCGAGCCCACTCCGGGCCCGGGGGCTCCGTCCCATGGCGAAGGACCCGGACGGCGATGGCGCCGACGTCGTGATAGAAGCCGTACCCCACGACCTGGTTCCCGCCATCGACGAGCCGGAGCCACTGGCCGTTCGCGAAGACCGCCGCCGCGGAGCTCACGTGCCTGCGGAAAATCCAGGGATGGCCGCTCTTCAAGATGGAGGCCGCCTCCTTCGTGAGCTGGTATCGCCTCGGTCGGGTGAGCCTCGTCTCCACGGGTGCGCGCATTTTTGGGCTATAATGCTGGATCGCGATTTTCCGCGCCAGGAGATTTATGTCATGAAGGCTGAAATCCATCCGAAGTACGAAGACGTGAAGGTCCGTTGCGCCTGCGGCGAGACTTTCGTGACCCGGTCCACCAAGGGCGGGGGCGAGATCCGCCTGGAAATCTGCTCGAAATGCCACCCGTTCTTCACCGGCAAGCAGAAGCTCATCGACTCCGCGGGACGGGTCGAGCGGTTCAAGCAGAAGTACGGAGACACAAGGAAGAAGACCGCGGCGACCGCCAAGTAAAGACGTATCGCTTTCATGCGGAACATGGACGAGAAGCTCGAGGCCGTCGAGAAGCGCTTCGAGGGGGTCACGGCCGAGCTCGCCAAGCCCGAGGTCGTTTCCGACCCCTCCGCGATGCGCCGGCTGGCGAAGCTCCGCTCGGAGCTCGAGCCTCTCGTCGAGGCCTACCGTCAGCTCAAGACCACCCGCGCCACGCTCGAGGAGACGCGGGAGATGCTGCGTGAGTCCAGCGACGAAGAGCTCAAGGCGCTGGCCAAGGAAGAGATCGACGGACTCGCCGCGGACGAGGAGCGGCTCTCCCAGGAGCTCCGGCTCGAGCTTCTCCCCCGGGATCCGAACGACGAGCGCAACGTGGTGCTCGAGATACGCGCCGGCACCGGCGGCGAAGAGGCGGCGCTCTTCGCCCAGGAGGTTTTCCGCATGTACTCCAAGTACGCGGAGAGCCAGGGGTGGCGCGTCGAGATCCTGAGCATCAACGAGACCGGTATCGGAGGCATCAAGGAGGTCGTGGCGCTCATCGAGGGGAAGGGGGCCTACAGCCGCCTGAAGCACGAGAGCGGCGTGCACCGGGTGCAGCGTGTGCCGGCCACCGAAGCCTCGGGTCGGATTCATACTTCGGCGGTGACGGTCGCGGTGCTTCCCGAAGCCGAGGAGGTCGAGGTGGAAGTCGATCCCAAGGACGTCCGCGTCGACACTTTCTGTTCTTCCGGGCCCGGAGGCCAGAGCGTCAACACCACCTATTCCGCGGTGCGCCTCACCCACATTCCCACCGGTCTCGTCGTGAGCTGCCAGGACGAGAAATCGCAGATAAAGAACAAAGCGAAGGCGCTCCGGGTGCTGCGCTCCCGCCTGTACGACCTCGCGCGCAAGGAGCAGATGGATCAGATCGCAAGCGAGAGAAAAGGCCAGATCGGCACCGGGGATCGGAGCGAGAAGATCCGGACCTATAACTTCAAGGACGGGCGGGTCACCGACCATCGCATCCACTTCACCCTTCATCAGCTCGATTCCGTACTGAACGGCGACCTCGACCAGACCATCGACGCCCTCGTCGCCCACTACCAGACCGAAAAGCTCAAAGAGGCGGAGTCCGCCGACCCGTCGTGACCAGCGGCTCCGCTCCGAGCGCCCACCGACTGCTGGAGCGGGGGGCCTCCGAGCTTCGTCAGGCCGGGGTTCCCGAAGCGCGATTCGAAGCCGAGCTTCTCCTCCGCCACGCCCTCGGCTGCACGCGGGAGGCGCTCTACGCACGCCTCCACGAGCCCGCGGCGGCGGAGGCCGTCGGGCACTACTTTCAACTCCTGGAGCGGCGGAGAGGCCGAGTCCCCATCCAGCACATCCTGGGAACGCAGGAGTTCTACGGCCTCTCGTTTCGCGTGACTCCCTCGGTTCTCATTCCGCGTCCCGAAACCGAAGGCGTCGTGGAGGAGGCCCTGACGGAGCTCTCCTCTCGCGGCAGGAGCGCTCCCCGAATCGCCGACGTCGGGTGCGGAAGCGGATGCATCGCAATCGCACTCGCCCGCGAGCGCCCGGAGGCCGCGATTCTCGCCATCGACACATCCCCCTCGGCCCTCGCGGTCGCGCGGGAGAACGCGGCCGTCCACGGGGTCGACGAGCGCATCTCGGTTGAGGCGCTTTCAACGTTCGGATGGGAAAGGTACGTGGGGGA
>DAISKN010000400.1:0-6639 GCA_036820975.1 Acidobacteriota bacterium
GAGGACGCCCTTCCCGCCGCCGCCGCGTTCGAGATGATCCACACCTACTCCCTGATCCACGACGACCTCCCGGCGATGGACAACGACTCGCTCCGGCGGGGCAGGCCGACGTCGCACGTCGTCTTCGGCGAGGCCATCGCCATCCTCGCCGGGGACGCGCTCCAGGCGCACGCGTTCGCGGTTCTCGCCGACCCTCCGCCCCCCTGCCGCGTTGGCGCCGATAGAAGGCTCCGGGCCATCGCCGAGCTCGCGAGCGCCGCCGGTGTCACCGGCATGGTGGGAGGTCAGGTGCTGGATCTCGAGTCCGAGGGGCGACCGGTCGACGCCGCGACCCTCGAGCGCATCCATCGGCACAAGACCGGCGCCCTGATCCGGGCGTCGGCCCGCGTCGGCGCGATCGTCTCAGGCGCGAGCGAGGAGGCCGTTTCCCGATTGACCCGGTTCGGCGAGGAGGCGGGCCTCGCTTTCCAGATCGTGGACGACATCCTCGACGTCGAGGGAAGCGACGCCGTTCTCGGGAAATCCGCGGGGAAGGACGCGCGGTCGGGAAAGGCCACCTATCCCCTGGTTCACGGGATCGACGAGGCCCGGCGGAAAGCGGAAGAGCTCGTCGCGTCGGCGTGTAACCGGCTTCAGCCGTTCGGGGCCGCGGGCCGGCCGCTCGCGCTCCTCGGGGAGCACATGCTCCGGCGGAGCTCCTGATCGGGGGAGATGGCGAAAGCCCTCCGAAGCCGCGTGGACAAGCTCGTGGTGGAGAGAGGCCTCGCGGACAGCCGGGAAAAGGCGCGCCGTCTCGTTCTCGCGGGGGAAGTGCTCGTCGACGAGGCGGTCGTGGACAAACCCGGATCCCTGGTGCGCGTGGACGCGCGGATCCGTCTCCGGCGCCCGCAGAAGACTTTCGTGGGACGGGGCGGCGAGAAGCTCTCGGGCGCGATCGACGCCCTGGGGCTCGACCCCGAGGGGCTCTCGGTGCTGGACGTGGGCGCTTCCACCGGCGGATTCACGGATTGTCTTCTCCAGAGGGGCGCTCGCGCCGTCACCGCGCTCGACGTGGGCAAGGGGCAGCTCGATTGGAAGCTCTACTCGGACCCGCGGGTCCGGGTCATCGACGGAGTGAACGCGCGCTACCTCGACCCCGGGGACTTCCCCGCGCCCTTCGATCTCGCGACCCTCGACCTCTCTTTCATCTCCCTCACCAAGGTGCTTCCCGCCGTCGTCCCTCTGGTGAAGCCCGAGGGAATGCTGTTGATGCTGGTGAAGCCCCAGTTCGAGCTCCGGCCAGAAGACATCGAGCGGGGCGGTCTGGTGCGGGACGAGGGAAAGCACCGCGAAGCCATAGCGAGCGTCACCCGGGCGGCGGAAGGCCTGGGGCTTCGAATCGAAGGCTGCGTCCCTTCCCCGATTCGAGGGGCTACCGGTAACCAGGAGTACTTCCTCCTCGCCCGACGCCCTCCAATGAGGCTCCGGTGAAGGGCAACGAGAAGCTGAAGCTCGAGAGAGTGGCGATCGTCGCCAAGCTCCATGCCAAGGAAGCCTCGAGCGTCGTGCGCAGCCTGGTGAAGTGGCTCGGCGAGCGCGGCATCGAGACATTCCTCGAGGCCTCGCTCGCGAAAAGGCGGCGCGGCGCCGCGAGCTTCACTCTCGAGACCCTCCCCCGGGATCTCTCCATGATCATCGTCCTCGGCGGCGACGGGACGCTTCTCTCCGTGGCCCGGGCGATGGGCGCGAAGCAGATACCCATCCTCGGCGTGAACCTCGGAAGCCTGGGCTTCCTGACGGACGTCGCCCTTCGGGACCTCTACGAGACGCTCTCATCGATTCTGTCCGGGCAGGCGGGGATCGATTCCCGGATGATGCTGCGGGCCGAGCTCCTGCGGAAGGACGAGACGATCGCGAGCGAGGTCGTCCTCAACGACGTGGTGATCACCAAGGGCGCCATCGCGCGCATCATCGAAGTCGGAGTCGAGATCGACCAGCAGTTCGTGGCCATGATCCGCGCGGACGGACTCATCGTCTCCTCCCCCACCGGTTCGACCGCCTACTCGCTCGCCGCCGGAGGACCCATCCTCCATCCGAACCTCGACGCCATGATTCTCACTCCGATCTGCCCCCACACCCTCACCTACCGCCCGGTGGTGGTCTCGAACGAGGCGAAAATCGAGCTCACGCTCCGGGGAGAATCCGGCGAGGTCTACGTGACGTTCGACGGGCAGACCAGCCAGCCCATGCAGCCCGGAGACGTGGTCCGAGTGCGGCAGAGCCGGCACCAGGTGAAGCTCGTGAGCCCGCCGGGGAAGAACTATTTCCAGGTGTTGAGGCACAAGCTGAGGTGGGCGGAGCGCCCGCGGAGTCGGAGGACGTCCGCACCTCCGAAGCCTTGAACCCGACAATCTCGCTCCGTCGGGTCACCGAGGAGCTCGAGACCCTGCTCGCGCAAGGGACGTCTCAGCGGGAAAGCACCGTCAGCCCCGCGAAGCCCACCAGCGTCAGTAACACCGCTGGACCCCAGATCGCGGGGTGGCCGAACCCCTTCGGGCTGGAGGAGGTGTGGTGCCCTCGCTGCGAGGCGGACGAGGGCCGGCCGCCGATGGGATCGGTCGCCCAACCGACCGCGCCGTCGCGGAGCTCGATCGTAAGTCCCACGAGCATCAAGCCGCACAGAACGCCCACCGTCCAGCGCGCGATCCGGAGGTCGCGGGCCTCCTTGCTTCTCCGATCGACTCGCTTCGCCTGAGACATACGGCGGTCTACACCCTTGAGGGAACGCCCGCGAGGGCGCAGATCGTCTTCCACTCCTCCTCGGTCACGGGCTGGACCGAGAGCCTCTGGCCCTTCTTCAAGAGCGCCATCCCCTCGAGGTCCTTCATTCCGCGCAGCTTCTCCAGGCTCTGGGGCTCTCCGAGCTTCCGGACGAACTCGATCTCCACCATGTACCAGTAGGGCTTGTCCCTGGTCGCCTTGGGCTCGTAATAGTCGCTCTTTTTGTCGAACTGGGTGGAGTCGGGGTAGGCCTCTTTCGAGACCCTGGCGATGCCGACGATGGCCTTGGGGTCGGCGTTCGAGTGATAGAAGAAGACCCCGTCGCCGACGGCCATCGAGCGCATGTAGTTTCGAGCCTTGAAGTTCCGGACCCCGTCCCAGTGGGTGGTTCCGTGCTTCGCGAAATCGTCGATGCTGTAGACGTCGGGCTCGCTCTTCATGAGCCAGTAGCTTTTCTTCGCTGCCATGGGGCGGAACGATAACCAAGGCGGGTGCCCGGAGCAAACGCGGCGACGCCTTGGGATAGAATGCGATCATGCTGCACCGGGGACGTCGCGCGCGTGCTTCGCTCGTCCTCTGCGCGCTCGCGCTCGCCGCTCCGTGGGTCGAGCCTCAGACCCCGGAGGACCCGCAGAAGCGCCTCGAGGAGGCCGTCTGGACGAAGCTCAGGATGGAGAAGCTCGACGAGGACGTCTCCGAGATCCTGGTGAAGGACTCGGTCGTCACCCTGAGGGGAAAACCGAAGAACGCCTATTCCAAGATGAAGGCCATCGAGGCCGCGCTGAGCGTGGAAGGAGTGGAGGAGGTCGAGAGCGACCTCGAGGTCCCGGAGCAGGAGAGCGTCGAGGATTTCACCCAGGACCTCGTGAACCGCGTCCTCACCTATCCCCACTACACGGTGTTCGACGACATCACGTTCCAGCTCGAGGACGAAGGAACGGTCACGCTCGGGGGCTACGTCACCATGCCCTTCAAGAAGTCCGAGATCGAGGAGCGAGTGGGAAGAGTGCGGGGCGTGCGGGAGCTGAAGAGCCAGATCCAGGTGCTGCCGGTGTCACCTTCCGACGAGCGGCTTCGGGAGATCCTCTTCCAGCGTATCTACGGCGACGAGCTTTTCATCGGCTACTCTCAGAGGACCCATCCGCCCATCCATATAATCGTCGAGCGGGGCAACGTGATGCTCACCGGCGCGGTCCGCAGCAACGTGGAGAAGCGGCAGGCGGAGTCGATCGTACGGAGCACGTTCGGGGTGCTTCAGGTTACGAACCGACTTACGGTGAACCCATAGCCGCAGAGCAACGCGCGCGCCACCGACGTCTACTCGGATGGCTGTAGATCAAGCCTGCGAGGAACGGGCGGCGGGGTGGACGGCGTTGACCCTTTTGGAGTAAAAGGGCCCCCATGACCTACGGGAGGCTCGGCGGTTTCCTCGCGACCGCGACGTTGACAATGCTGGGCTGCGACGGTCCCGTTCCCACGAGAGAGGAGATCGTCGCGAAGTATCCGGACGTCGAGGCGGGGAGCGCCCAGCCGGAGAACCTGAAGATCCTCTGTCCGTTTCTTCGGATGTTGCACCGCGCCGGGCTCGTCGACGATGCGGGGCCCGCCTGGGGCAGGACGGCGGTCGCGGTCGGCTCCGTCGCACGAGCGTCCCGGGAGTTCGGTTGTGCGACCCTCGACTGCGGCGCCGCCGCTCTTTTGGTCTCGTCTCGTCAGGGCCCGTCCGGTCTCGACATCGAGAGGCTCCACGATGCCGCGCCCATCTCGCACGAGTGCGGTCTCACCTGGGGGAAGGGAGAGACGGAGGTAAACCCGCTTGTTCGCCAGGCGACGCTGGATCGTCTCGTGGAGCTGGCGGACGAGAACGGCAACCTCGTTTACGAGGACATCGAGAGGGTCAAGCTCGAGATCTGTGCAGCTCAGAACGTGACGATGACGCAGGGGGGCGAGATCGAGATGAAGGCGATGTTCGCGTACCTCGGCGGCGTCGAGAACGGGTCCGTTCGTCTGATCGACGTCGAGAGACTCTTGAACGCGACGATGCCGGAAACGAAGACCACGTCCTGGGTCAATTCGGCGCTCGTCGGACAGGTCGAGTGAGGCCCGCGCTGTTTCGCGAGCCGCGAGCCAGAGGGTGAACCCTTAATCAGAGCTCGCCTCGCTCTTCGAGCTACGGCGGACCCGCCGCAGCCTGGCGGAGGCGGGCCGGGCCCCGATGAGCCGCGTCCCCCACGACCCGCACCCGAACCCGGAGCGCGTTGCCCGGAAGATAAGCGAGCGGGAGGTCCTCGACTTCGACGACGCGCAGGCTGCTCGCGGACGCCCCGCCCGCGATCGCCTTCTCCCGGGCGAGCTCGGTCGCCTGGTGAATCGCCTCTTCCCGGGCGACGCCGCTCCATACCTGATCCACTTCCCCGCTCACCTGGGCGATGGCGGCGCCGACGGCGTTCGCGACACCCTGATGGTTCACGTGGATCACCTTCGAGATCCCGGGCATCGCCTCGGGAACCAGGAAGGCGCCTCCGCCGACGGCGATGAGCGGCTCGGGAGCAGCGTCGGTCTTCATGCGATCGATTGCCTCCTCGAGCATCGCGGATATCGTCGCCCGCGCCGCTTCGAGGGCTCCGGCGCCGATCGTTCTCAGCCGATCGCGATCGCCGAGATCGACGAGACCGAGGCCCACGGCGACGTCGGTCGCGGTCAGGGTGTCGCCCCCGAAAACCAGGGCCTTCTCGGTCAGTCGATAGCCCACGCTGCGGGGCCCGACGCGGCCTTGCTCGACCAGGCTTCCGCCCCCGAGCCCGATCGAGAGCAGGTCGGGCATGCGAAACAGCGTTCGGACCCCTCCGATCTCCACGACGTTATTGGCCTCGCGCGGAAAACCCGACTTGAGACAACCAACGTCGCACGTCGTTCCCCCGACGTCGACGACCAGCGCGTCCTCGAGACCGGAGAGAAACGCCGCTCCTCTCATGCTGTTGGTCGGACCCGAGGCGAAACTGTAGACCGGGAACCTCTCCGCGATCTCCGCCCGCACCACGGTGCCGTCGTTCTGGGTGAGATAGAGCGGGGCTTCGATGCCGCTCCTCTTCAGCGACTCGACGAACGCCCGCGTTGTGCGGCGCGCCAGCTCGATGATGGCGGCGTTCAGCAGGGTCGCGTTCTCCCGGCCCAGGAGACCGATTCTGCCGACGTCTCTGGACAGAGTCACGTCGATTCCTTCGCACTCCTCTTCGAGAATCTCCCGCGCCCGCTCCTCGCAGTCGGGTTTCAACGGAGAGAAGACGCTCGCGACGGCGACCGATCGGAGACCGCTCTCTCGGATGCGCCGGGCCGCGGCCCGCATCGCCCGCTCGTCGAAGGGCACGATCGGGCGGCCGTCGTACTCGTGTCCTCCCTCGATCGGGAACACTTCTCCGCGGACGAGGCCCCTCAGGTCCTCCGGCCAGTCTACGAACGGCGGAAGCGACGAGCTCGCGGGAAGCCCGATGCGGACGGCGGCGACCCTCGAGAGGTGCCGTCTCTCGACGACCGCGTTCGTGAAGTGCGTGGTGCCGATCATGACGGCGTCGACTCCCTTTCGCACGCCGGGACTCTTCTCCACCAGCGCCGCGAGCGCCGTCACGATGCCCGCAGTGACGTCCTCGGTGGTCGTGGTTTTGACCGAGGCGGCGACCTCCCGGTTCCTGATGAGGACGGCGTCGGTGTTGGTGCCCCCGACGTCGATTCCGATGGTGGTCATTTGCTCAGGGGGCGAAGACCGATCGGAAATCGAGGTCGTAGCCGAACGCCCTCGGTCCCACGAGCTCGAGACCCCTCTCGCTCGTGAGCAGAGGCGGCGCGGGAAGGACCGCGACCGTGACTCTCTGGCCGTAGCGA